>NZ_JAHQVH010000058.1:0-35733 GCF_019052435.1 Bacteroides sp. MSK.20.12
ACAGTAAACTTTGATTTTACCAAGTTCTGGTAGGACTAGTCAATACTTTGACCACCGTTCTGGCTCTTGTCATCATCGATAAGGTGGGCCGCAAGAAACTGGTTTATTACGGAGTTTCGGGCATGGTGCTCTCTCTGGTCCTTATCGGTCTTTACTTCCTCTTCGGAGATTCCCTGGAAGTATCCAGCCTCTTCCTGCTCATTTTCTTCCTGTTCTATGTATTCTGCTGTGCTGTATCCATCTGTGCCGTGGTGTTTGTACTCCTCTCGGAGATGTATCCCACCAAGGTTCGCGGACTGGCCATGTCGATAGCAGGATTTGCTCTGTGGATCGGAACGTACCTGATCGGACAGTTAACCCCCTGGATGCTCCAGAACCTTACCCCCGCCGGAACATTCTTCCTGTTTGCCGTTATGTGCGTACCGTATATGCTAATTGTCTGGAAACTCGTGCCGGAGACTACCGGGAAGTCGCTGGAAGAGATTGAAAGATATTGGACCCGTTCGGAATAGTAAAACAAAAAGACCTTAATAACTTAATAATAAAAGATGTATGGATTTTAAGAAACTGGCAAATCAATACAAGGATGAACTCTTGGATAATGTTCTTCCTTTCTGGCTTGAAAACTCACAAGATCATGAATATGGAGGCTACTTCACCTGTTTGGATCGTGAAGGAAGAGTTTTCGATACAGATAAATTTATCTGGCTGCAAGGCCGCGAAGTGTGGATGTTCTCTATGCTTTACAATAAAGTGGAAAAACGTAAGGAATGGCTGGATTGTGCCGTTCAAGGTGGTGAGTTTTTAAAAAAATATGGACATGATGGAGACTATAACTGGTATTTTTCCCTTGACCGTTTGGGTAGACCATTGGTAGAACCATACAATATCTTTTCATATACATTCGCTGCCATGGCTTTCGGGCAATTAAGCCTTGCAACCGGTAATCAGGAATATGCTGACATTGCCAAGAAAACCTTCGATATTATCCTTTCCAAAGTAGATAATCCGAAAGGTAAATGGAATAAACTTCATCCGGGCACTCGTAATCTAAAAAATTTTGCCCTGCCGATGATACTATGCAATCTTGCTATGGAAATTGAGCATATTTTAGGCAAGGACTATTTGGAACAAGCGATGGATACTTGTATTCATGAAGTTATGTCTGTCTTCTATCGTCCCGAACTTGGTGGTATCATTGTTGAGAATGTAGATGTGAATGGTAATCTGATAGATTGCTTTGAAGGACGGCAGATTACCCCTGGCCATGCGATTGAAGCCATGTGGTTTATAATGGATTTAGGGAAACGCCTAAACCGTCCGGAATTAATCGAAAAGGCTAAGAATATCACTCTTACAATGCTTGAATATGGTTGGGATAAAGAATATGGAGGTATCTACTATTTTATGGATCGTAACGGTTGTCCTCCCCAACAACTGGAATGGGACCAGAAACTCTGGTGGGTGCATATTGAAACACTCATATCTCTTCTGAAGAGTTATCAATTGACCGGAGATAACCAATGTCTGGAATGGTTTGAAAAAGTACACGATTATACATGGACCCATTTTAAAGATAAAGAGCATCCCGAATGGTATGGATACTTAAATCGGAGAGGTGAAGTGCTACTACCACTCAAAGGAGGAAAATGGAAAGGATGTTTCCATGTACCAAGAGGGTTATACCAATGCTGGAAAGTATTGGAACAGCTATAAACAATAATGGATATGTTAACCAATCTATATTAATAATCTAAAAATTAATTCTATGACAGAGTTTAACTCAAAAATCAAGAAGAACTCTCGTATATTGAAAATATTTATGTTTTCAATCTGCGCGCTATTTGCATGTGCTATCAGTAGTCATGCACAGAGTTTAGTGAAAGGAACTGTTACTGATGGTATAGGAGAACCGCTACCAGGAGTAAGTGTTGTCGTAAAAGGAACTATACTAATGGCACTATTACAGATGTAAATGGAAAATATAGCATTCAGGCCACCGCAAAAGACATTTTATCATTCTCATATGTTGGAATGTCAGATCAGGAAATAAAGGTAGCAGGTCAGACGACCATTAATGTGGTTATGAAAGATGATGTGGCAGCTTTGGATGAAGTGATTGTGGTAGGATATGGTACTGCCAAGAAGCAATCTTTAACCGGAGCCGTATCTGCGGTGAAAGGCGACGAACTGCTGAAAGCACCGGCAACCAATGTGTCGAGTCTTTTAGGTGGACGTTTGCCAGGTATTTCATCTGTTCAAGTATCTGGTGAACCCGGAGACGATCAGGCTACATTACGAGTTCGTGGCTCTATTTATAATGTTACTTATATAGTAGACGGAATGCCTCGTTCTATTAATGATATTGACCCTAATGATATCGAAAGTGTATCTGTTTTGAAAGATGGAGCTTCTGCAGCTGTTTATGGATTAAAAGGAGCCGGTGGTGTTATTATTATAACTACAAAAAAAGGTCAGGAAGGAAAATCCAAAATCACTTATAATGGTTCAATAGGAGCATCTATGAATGCAAACTTCCCGCAGTTTATGAATGGACCTCAATTTGCATATTATTATAATATGGCTGACATGATGGATAAAATGGCTAATGGAAGCATTTCAAACATTAGTCAATATAATCCCGTTTTTACAAAGGCGAATGTGGAAGCTATGTTGAATGGTGATCCTACTGACGGATGGGATAATGTTAACTATATTGATAAAGTATTCGGAACCGGTATTAATCAGAAACACAATGTAACAATACAGGGAGGTAGTGATAAGATGCGTTACTTTGCTTCTGTGGGTTATTTAGGTCAAAAAGGTAACATTGACAATTTCTCTTACAAGAGATACAATTTAAGAACTAATCTTGAGACCCAACTGGCTAAGAACTTCCAGTTAAGTTTAGGTATTGCAGGAAATGTCGGTAAACGTGAAACTCCGGGATATGCTTCAGGCGGTACGGATTCTAATTCCGAATTGGGTGAACAAGGTTGGTTGTCAGTAGCTCATCAGACTATAATGATGCATCCCTATTTGCCGGAAACATATGACGGACTTTATACTGCTACTACACAGAATAACACAAGTCTGCCCAACAGTCCGTTGGCTGCTATTTATGAATCCGGATACAAGCATACCAATAGCTTTGATTTGCAGACCAACATCTCATTGCAATACAATGTGCCTTGGGTTAAAGGTTTGAGTGTAAAAGTAACCGGAGCTTATGACTATACAACTTCTCATAATAAGAATTTGAATACGCCTTACTCCACATATATACATAAAATGCCGACTTCGACAGCAGATTGGACTTGGTCTAAAGCAGACGATCCTCGCGGCACAGCAAATGGAATAAATTTAGGTGAAGGACAGTATAGTTCTCATCAAATGGTAGGCCAAGGAAGTATAAACTATGCAAGCTCCTTCGGAAAACATAATGTAGAAGCAATGGTATTGGCAGAAATCCGGGATTATAAAGAAAACAGTTTCTCCGGCTATAATAAGAACATGAGTTTCTCTGAACTACCGGAATTGAGCTTTGGACAACCGGCAGACTCTCCAATCTCGGGATACAGTGATGCAAACCGTAGTATTGGTTATGTTTTTCGTTTGAAATATGACTATGACAATAAGTATTTGGCAGAGTTTACAGGTCGATATGATGGTTCTTACAAGTTTGCCGGCAATGTTAGTGGGAAACGTTGGGCATTCTTCCCGTCAGCATCAGTAGCTTGGAGAATATCTAAAGAAGATTTTATGTCTAGTCTGACATTTCTGGATGATATGAAGATACGTGCATCTGTCGGTTTATTAGGAAACGATGCAGTGAGTCCGTATGCTTTCCTTAGTACTTACAATTTGATGGATGGTAACAAAAATGCATACCAAACAATTCTGAATGGAAAAGTAATGCAAGCATTACGCGCCTCTGTAATTGCCAATCCTACTCTAACTTGGGAGAACACTTTAACCTACAATGCAGGATTTGACTTTACAATGTGGAATGGTCTGTTGGGAATGGAGTTTGACGCATTCTATAATTATACCTATGATATTTTGACAGCAATGGGAGGCGATTACCCCCCATCTATGGGAGGATATTATTATACTTATGCCAACTATAATAAGGTCGATAGCAAAGGCGTTGAAGTAACGGTGAGCCATCGTAATAAATTAAACTTGGCAGGCAAGCCATTCTCCTATGGCGCAAGCTTCAATCTGACATTTGCAAGAAACCGTTATCTCCGTTATCCGGATAGTCCGAACACAGTAGAGTGGAGAAAACGCACAGGACGTAGTGTCGATGCTTCTGTTGTGTGGGTTGCAGATGGCTTATTCCGTTCAGAAGAAGAAATAGACAATTCAGCCTGGTATGGCACTCGTCCTAATGTCGGTGATATCAAATACAGAGATTTAAATGGTGATGGCAAAATAGACGAAGATGACAGAACACGTGTTGGACGTGGCAATCGTCCCGAATTAACTTACGGTTTGAACCTGAATTGTGTCTGGAATGGATTCGATTTAAGTGCACAATTTACTGGAGGTGCACTGTTCGACGTATCATTGACGGGTACTTATTATAATGGTTATGACGACAACACTGTATGGACACAGGCATTTAAAGAAGGTGCCAACTCACCATTATATTTAGTTCAGAATGCATATACAGTAGAAAATCCGAATGGAACATTCCCACGACTTACACTGGGTAATCAAGGACATGGAGGAGATAATGGATTAGCTTCCACTTTCTGGTTACGTAACGGTAGATACCTTCGTCTCAAATCCGCACAATTGGGTTACACATTCCCCAAGAGATGGATGAGTCCTGTCGGCATTCAGAATCTTAGAATTTATGTAGAAGGTTCTAATTTATTTACGCTCTGCGGTCTTCCTGATGGAATCGATCCTGAATCTCCGGGAGTAAATAACGGATATTATCCTCAACAACGCACCATTATGGGCGGTATAACTTTGACTTTCTAAACCTTTAAAAGTTCTATTATGAAAACAAAAGTATTAAGTATCATATTGTTGGGAGCCTCTTTAGGGCTTGGCTCATGTAGTGATTATCTGGACATGACTCCAACGGACAGAGCATCAGATAAACTTGTATGGAGTAAACTCGACTATGCAGAACAGGCAGTCAACGATTTCTATCGCTATATAGATTATTTAGGAGTCTATCGGGACGGACAATGTTTGGCAGGAATGACAGAAGCTTTGACAGACCAGCTTAAATATGGTTCCTACAACTATATGGCTAAATGTCAGATCCCTAGTGAAATTGCTTATGGAGGTTCTGTTCTTACAGTGAATTATGTTAGTACTTACCTGGGCAACTGGGGGACGATGTACGAATATGTACGCCGTGTCAATGAAGGCATCAACAAATTAAAGAAATATGCTTCATTTGGTCAGACGGATGAAGAACGCCTGGAAGCTGAAATGCGTTTCTTCAGAGGGTATCTCTATACTGATTTATTAAAGCGTTATAAAGAAGTGATTATATACGATGAGAATCTGGATAATATAAAAAAGGATATGCCGGTTAGTTCGGAAGCTGATGGATGGAACTTTGTATATAATGACTTAAAATATGCCGGTGAACATTTGCCTGTTGATAAAACTCCTAACGGACGTCTTACTAGCGGAGCAGCTTATGCAATGTTATCAAGAGCCATGTTGTATGCAGAAAGATGGGATGACGCTCGCATCGCAGCGGAAAAGGTGATGGGAATGGGCTATGAACTGGAAGCAAAAGAAGACTATTCAAATGCCTTTAAAGCAGGAAGCAAAGAAGCCATTTTACAATATTGTTATGATAAGAGTTCCACTGTGACTCATGACTTTGATGGATATATGGTTCCTGGAGGTGATAAAGCATTGGATGGCAATTCCATGACTGGTGGATTCGGTACTCCGACACAAGAGATGGTTGAATCGTATGAATATGCAGATGGTAGTGGCTTCCCCGATTGGAGTGCATGGCATACTGCTGAAGGTACTACAACGACTCCTCCTTATGATAAACTAGAACCACGCTTTAAAGCTACCATTCTTTATAATGGAGCAACATGGAAAGGCAGAACAATAGAATCTTTCGTAAACGGTACTGATGGTTGGGCTGCATGGAAAACAGATACTAAACCAGAAGGACGTTCTACTACCGGGTATTATTTACGTAAACTGGTAGATGAAGCTCATAATTTTACTTCCATACAAGCCAGTACACAGCCATGGACCGAAATTCGTTACGCAGAGGTATTACTGAATCATGCAGAAGCATGTTATCATCTGAATGGCTATACGGATAAGGCAAATAAAGACATAAAAGATATTCGTAACAGAGTGGGATTGTCTTACACAGACAAAAGTGGGGATGATTTAATGAAAGCCATCCGTCAGGAACGCAAAGTAGAACTTGCTTATGAAGGACATTATTATTGGGACATGCGTCGTTGGAAATTATCTGCGACAGCATTTACCGGTATTCGTCTTCATGGAATGAAAATAGAGAAAAATGCAAATGGGTCTTTCACTTACATTTATACAGAATGTGATGATAAAGATCGTAATTTCCCGACTAAGATGTATCGTTTCCCAATGCCACAGGCAGAGTTGGACAATAACGGTGCGGTAACTCAATATGCAGAATGGCAATAAATCTAAAATGAAAACATTATGAAAAAGAATATATTATATCTATTATTAGGGATTTTGGCTCTCACGAGTTCTTGCCAGGATCCGGAATATGTGCTTCCTACTGCGGACAGACAGGGAATCACGAGCTTGACTGCACTCTTTACTTCTGGGCCATACGTGGATAAAGAGGCTGTGGTATATACTATTGCAGATGCTTCTGTAGATAAGTATGTAATTCCTATGCCATGGTATTATCCGGAAAATAGTGATAATGAAACTTCAGAATATATGAAAGCGATGAGGATTCAGGCAAAGTTGGCACCAAACTGTACTATTGAACCGGTTCTTTCAATTCTCGATCTGACTAAAGAGAATTATTTCACTTATACAGACGCTCAAGGATATAAGAAACAAATCTGCATCACAAGCGAAAGAGTTAAGTCTACTAAGTGTCAGTTATTAAGTTTCTCAATACCGTCTGAAGACATTACAGGTATTATTGATGAAGACCACAAAACTGTATCTTTAATCTCTGCGGAAGATTTATCTTCTTGCTTGGCAGATTATTCACTGTCGGCTCATGCGACCATGTCACCGGATCCTAAAACAGAGCCTCTTAATTTTAATTCACCTGTTGAGCTTACAGTGATTGCTCACGATGGAGTGACAAAGCAAACTTATACTATTCAAAAAGCAGTACCGGATAAGATTCCTTACGGATACAGAAAAGGTAGTGAAACAGAATTGTTTAAATTGGATATGGGAGTCATCGGATTACCTTGGACTGCTGCAAATGCACCTTCTTTGGCTGTTACCGGAAATAATTTGGTGGTTTGCCTGGGTGATGGTGCCACAACTCCTGCATATTACAATGCGTCTACAGGAAATAAGGTTGGTAATGTAACTTTGGGTAGTGTGAATGTTGCATCTTTAGGATGTATGACAAGTGATAGTAAAGGAAATATATTATTAGCAACGAAGGCTACTAATGGCAAGTCTTTCTCTATCTATAAGACTTCTTCTGTTACGACAGCTCCGACTTTATTGACTACTTATACTAATAATACAGGTTTGGATATGGGTACGAAAGTATCTGTTCAAGGAGATATTAATACTAATGCCTCTATAATTGCCACTTGTGATGGAACAGCCAGTTCAGGTTCCAATAAGTTTGTTCGTTGGATTATAACAGATGGCGTATTGGGAAGTCCTCAAGTTATTTCAGTAAACGGTGTAGGTAATTGGGGAGCACCTGCATCAAACACTAAAGTTGTGACTAAAGGAACTACTGCTCAAAGTGATTATTTCTTGTCATATTATGATCCTAACATACTTCATTGGGTGAATGGAGCAAATAATAATGCAAGTAAATCTTTGGAAGACTCCGACAATGGTAATTCTTGGGCAATGAATAACAATTGTCTGGATACAAGAAGCTTTAATAATGCACAATATCTTGTATTGGTATGTACAGCTCATTTCCCGCAATGGGGTGGAACTCCATGCTTATATATGTATGATGTAACGTCAGACGGCTCATTCACGGGTACGATATCTACTTCGGATGCTCTGTCATTCAATCCTTCACTTTCCTCATACAATTCATCCGATGGTATAGCTGCAACAGGTGATGTACTGCTTGCTCCGACAACAGATGGATATAAACTCCGTGCTTACTACGTGGATAACAACTGTAAGGTTATCGGAGGATATGAGTTTGATTGTATCGACAAATAATTAATTGATCTCTTTATTTCATATATGATGAGAAAGTATCCACTCATCATATATGGGATAAAGAAATCTGTAAATCATTTAAAGGAGTAGCTATATGTCAACAAAGAAAAAAATGTTATGGCTATTATCATTACTGCCTTTTTTCATAGCATGTGGTGATGATAATACTGATATTCCGGATTGGCCATGGGCAGAACCGGAGACTCCAACTGAACCTGTTGAAGCCAATCCTGATATTGTAAATTTAGGCTGGACCAATGTGAAAGACACTTATGGAATTTTGCCTGAACATATTAACGTATATAAGTCACCGGAAACACTGGAAGGTAAAAAAGCGATAGCCTATATTGCAGTAGGTGATATGAGTAAGGCAGCATTTGGTGTATTAGGAGAAAAGGCAGGATTGAAAAAGCCAAAGAAATTTTATGAAGAGAATAACTCCACAATTGTAATCAATGGAGGTTTCTTCTATGAGGGTTCATTAAGCCTGATATGGCGTAACGGCGAAATAGTATGCAAGAACAATGATGTAACAACAGAAGATTGGGTTAACGGCCCATTCTGGTATCCTGTATTAGCTGCATTCTGTGAAATGAATGATGGTTCATTTAAATCAATGTGGACTTACACTACACTATCCAATGTTACTTATTGGTATTCGGAGCCATCACCTGTGAAATCAGAAACAACTCCTAATGAAAGCTTTCCGTCTACAGGAACTGTCTTAAATGCTAAAACAGGAATAGGCGGTGGACCTGTACTTCTATTGGATGGGAATATTAAAAATACATATGAAGAAGAGATCTTATCAGACATTGGCGCCACTGCAAACAGACCACGCTCTGCCATTGGTATCACAAATGATAAAAAAATGATTCTTTTTGTATGTGAAGGAGATGGAATGACAACAGGAGTTGCTGGTATGACTACCGAAAATGTAGCTAACATTATGAAAACACTGGGATGTACGGATGCTATCAATCTGGACGGCGGTGGTTCTAGTTGCATGTTAGTCAATGGGCAAGAGACTATCAAGACAAGTGACTCTAGCGGAGACGAGAGATCCGTAGCATCAGTAGTTACTCTTAAATAAAAAAATAGTACTGCGGATCTATCGGCAGTATCTACCTAATAAAACAAGTATCATATGAGAAAATTTCTAAAAATACTAGCATTGACTTTCTTGGGAGCGGTTACAATAACCTCCTGTAGTGACGATTCTGATGGAATTCCCGGATGGCCGTGGAATGATAATTCGACAGAAAAGCCGGAAGAGCCAGATGTCACAGAAGCTAAACCACGATATATTTGGATTGATGCGGCTGCCAATTTCCCGGACTATGCCAATAATAAGGAAAACATAGCCAAAGATATGGCAAAGATAAAAGCGGCAGGTTTTACTGATATTATTGTCGATGTGCGTCCCACTACGGGAGATGTGTTATTCAATACTGATGTCGTAGATCAGGTGAAGCGCATGGATGTATGGGGAAATTCAGGGTATAGTTATTATGAACGAACCGAAACTTGGGATTACTTACAAGCATTTATTGATGAGGCCCGTAAACAGGAATTAAAAGTGAATGCTTCTATCAATACATTTGTAGGTGGTTATTTATGTCCATATAGTTTAGGACATGATGGAGTACTATTCCGTGATGATTCTAAAAAGGGATGGGCTAGTGTAGCTAATCTGGCCGATGGGCTAACGAATACAATGGATTTGTTGGATGATGGAGTTGATTATGGAGCGAAGTTCTTCAATCCGGCTAATGACGATGTACAAAACTTTGTTTTACAGTTGTTAGCCGACTTGGCTAAATATGATTTGGACGGCATCATACTAGACCGTTGTCGTTATGATGATTATGGTTTAGAAAGTGATTTTTCAGATATCTCCAAACAGAAGTTCGAAGAATACATCGGTGAAACTGTAGCCAACTTCCCGGCAGATATTATGGTACCCGGTACGGATGAAATACCTTCTGACCAGCCTGTTTATTTTAAGAAGTGGTTGGAGTTCAGAGCAAAAGTTATTCATGATTTCATAGTAAAGGCACGTGAGAAAGTTAAATCAGTCAACAACAATATCAAATTTGGAGTTTATGTCGGTGCCTGGTATTCAACATACTATACATCAGGTGTAAACTGGGCCAGCCCTAAATACAACACCTCCGCTTATTATCCGAAATGGGCTACTTCCGATTATAAGAATTATGGATATGCGGACCATTTGGATTATATCTTTTTGGGTGCCTATGCTTCCGTGAACAATATATATGGAAGCGGAGAATGGACTATGGAAGGTTTTTGTAAGAATGGACGTGAACTGTTACAGGGAGATGTACCTTTTGCAGGCGGACCGGATATAGGTAACAGTACCGGATGGACTGACGGAGGACAATCCGCAAAAATACCGGATGCTATTGATGCTTGTATCAATAACAGTGACGGCTTCTTTGCCTTCGACCTTTGTCACGTTAAGAAATACGACTATTGGAACGCTTTTAAAACAGGCTTTGATAAATATCTGAAATCTATCGAAGAATAAGGTTTGGACTAACCAACTAATTATGAAAATATATTTATTACAATTCTTTTTATTAATGGGTCTGGGCTTGAATTTGCAAGCCCAAATTCCTTCTAACCCTATTCGTGGGAAAGTGACTTGTAATGGGACAGGAATCCCGGGAATAGTAGTTACCGACGGAATAGACTGTACGCTGACTGACCAACAAGGCCAATATACTCTTCCCCCTAACAGGGATGTTCGTTTCATTTATTTATCCACTCCTTCCGGATATTTACCGAAAACAGAACAAACACTCCCTTTATTCTATCAAAAGCTGGATTCGGCCCAGCAAGGTGCTTACGACTTCGAATTGGTAAGAAATACGCAAAATGAGAACAATCATCTGTTTTTGGTACAGGCAGATGTACAGGTAACTTCCAAGGATGATGTAAAAGCTTATGCTAAATACCTGCAGGATATGAAAGAATATATTCGTCCGTATACAGGCAAAAAAGAAGTATTCGGCATAGATTGTGGGGATATCGTAGGAGATACTCCTTCTTTATATCCTTCCTATATAAATACGGTATCATCACTAGAGATTCCCATTTATCGGGCAATCGGTAATCACGACATGACGTATGGAGGACGTACTTTTGAATACTCTTATCGCACTTTCGAAAGTTATTTCGGTCCTATCTACTATTCTTTTAATAAAGGAAACGCGCATTATATCGTGCTTGACAATTGCTTTTATGTCAACCGTGACTATCAATATATAGGTTACATCGATGAACGTACTTTCCAATGGCTGGAGAAAGATCTCTCTTATGTGTCCAAAGACAAACTTGTCTTTGTAGTAATGCACATTCCTTCCAGTCTTGAGAAGAAGCTAAGGTATAACACGCTGGATCAAGATGAAACGGTCAATACAGCTGCACTATACAAATTATTGGAGGGGTACAATGCCCACATCATTTCCGGACATACACATTTCAATGTGAATGTATGCTTTAATGACTCATTAATGGAGCATAACACGGCTGCTGTATGCGGTACCTGGTGGCGTGCGGACATCAATGTGGATGGTACTCCGAGGGGGTACGGAGTGTATGAAGTAGACGGGAATCAAGTGAAATGGATCTATAAAAGTGCAGGTTACCCGAAAGAGCATCAGTTACATGTATATCCAGCCGGTTCATCTGACGAGCACCCTTCCGATATAATTGCTAATGTATGGAACTGGGATGAACAGTGGAAAGTGGAATGGTATGAAAACGGAAAACGAATGGGAGAAATGCAACGCTACAAAGGATATGATCCTGCAGCCAAAGCAATCTGTTCTGACAAAGAAAAAGTGAAATATGAATGGATTTCCCCGGTTCTTACCGAACATCTTTTTCATGCTACTCCCCGCAATAAGAATGCTAAAATGGAAGTGAAAGTGACAGATCGCTTCGGCAACGTGTATACTAAAGTTATAGAAAACAAATAAGGATCATATGTTGAAAGCCAAATATTTTATATTATTGATATGCTTGTCGTTTCTCCTCAAGGCAGAAGCGAAAGTAACCCTTACTTCCATTTGGGGGGATAATATGGTGTTACAGCAACAATCGGAAGTTACTTTTTCCGGAACAGCAACTTCGGGAAAACGTGTACAGGCTACCGCTTCATGGAATAATAAAAAAATCCAAACGAACGTTGATGCAAAAGGTGAATGGAAACTTTCTCTCCAAACACCGGTAGCTGGAGGTCCGTATAGTATTACGTTCTCGGATGGAGAGGACCTCACATTGCAGAATATTTTAATAGGAGAAGTCTGGTTCTGTTCCGGACAGTCGAATATGGAAATGCCAGTGAAAGGATTCCGTGGACAGCCTGTGTTTGGTTCCCAGCCGTACATTGTATCTGCTAATCCCAAACGTCCACTGCGTCTCTATACTGTAAAAAATGCTTGGAGTACCATTCCACAGGAAGCTGGGGTGGACGGAGAATGGAAAGAAGCCTCTCCGGAAGATGTTGCTGATTTCAGTGCAACTGCTTATTTCTTTGGCAATCAGTTACAGCAATCTTTGGATGTTCCCGTCGGTCTGATACATTGTTCCTGGAGCATGTCAAAAATAGAGGCTTGGATGAATAAAGAGACTTTATCGGGCTTTCCGGAAATAGCATTGCCTGATGTAGCACAGAAAGAGTTCGGGTGGACGGCAGGGACTCCTACATTGTTGTGGAATGCAATGGTGAATCCATGGAAAGGATTTCCTGTTAAAGGAGTGATTTGGTATCAAGGTGAAGCAAACACACCCGATCCCGGATTATATAAGAGATTATTTCCTGCAATGGTTTCTCAATGGAGAACATTCTTCAACAATCCCCAAATGCCATTTTATTACGTACAGATTGCGCCATGGAAATCGGAAGGCAATGATAAACTGGATTGGGCTTGGTTCCGCCAGTGTCAGTTGGAGTTGATGTCAGCTGTTCCAAATGTTGGGATGGTGACCACAGGTGACGCCGGGAGTGAAAACTTTATTCATTCGCCCTATAAGATAAAGGTCGGTGAACGACTGGCTTATTGGGCATTGGCAAAAACGTATCATCGTAAAGGTATTCAATATTCGGGTCCTATATACAAATCCCACCGGGTAAAAGGGAATGTAGTAGAAATAGACTTTGAACATGGTGAAGAAGGATTGACTCCGGAAAATCAAAACGTGAAAGGATTTGAAATAGTGGGGACGGATGGTATATTCCGACCGGCCAAAGCGGAAATTATCAATGGTTCTTCTACTGTAAAGGTCTGGAATAATTCGATCAATGACCCCATAGAGGTACGTTATTGTTTCCGGAATTATATGTTGGGAGAATTATGCAATAATGCGGCTATTCCTGCTTCTCCTTTCCGGATTGTAATCAAAAAGAAACCTGCACTGATGTGGTTCGATGCCGAAGCTAATTTCGAACGTTTCAGCCATAAAGACTCAATTGACTATTATTTGGAGAAAATCAAATCAGTTGGTTTTACCCATGCAATAGTGGACATCCGACCCATTACCGGAGAAGTACTTTATCAAAGTCAGTTTGCCCCACAAATGAAAGAGTGGAAAGGCGCAAAGGCCGGGAATTTTGATTATTTGCAATACTTCATTAAAAAAGGGCATGAATTGGGGATTGAGGTTCATGCTTCATTAAATGTATTTTGTGCCGGGCACAATTATTTCGATCGTGGAATGGTGTATAGCGGACATTCGGACTGGGCATCCATGGTATATACTCCCGAGAAAGGCATTATTCCGATTACGGAAGAAAAACAGAAATATGGTGCTATGATTAATCCTTTGAACGAGGAATATCGTACGCATATTCTAAATGTACTGAAAGAAGTAGTGACCAAATATCCTGATTTGGATGGCCTGATGCTCGACCGTGTACGTTATGATGGTATAACAGCTGACTTCTCGCTGCTTTCACGTGAAAAGTTTGAAGCATATATAGGTAAAAAAGTGGCTAAGTTCCCCGAAGATATTTTTGTTTGGAAGAAGAATACGGACGGAAAGTTTATCACACAACCGAGAAAGTATTTCCATAAATGGATTGAATGGAGAACGAAAAATATTACTGATTTTATGGCATTGGCACGTAAGGAAGTGAAGGCTGCCAATCCAAAAGTTTCTTTTGGCACATATACCGGAGCTTGGTATCCATCTTATTACGAAGTGGGAGTTAATTTCGCTAGCAAAAAGTATGATCCGGCTCAAGACTTTAGTTGGGCCACTCCCGAATATAAAAATTACGGATACGCAGAACTAATCGATTTGTATGCAACTGGAAATTACTATACAGACATAACGATAGAGGAATACAAAAAAACGAACCGCAACATCTGGAACGAGACAGACTCGCAAGCTCAAGCCGGTACATGGTACTGTGTAGAAGGTTCCTGTCAGCACTTGCGTCAGATTCTTAAAGATAACAAGTTTATGGGGGGTATCTTGGTGGATCAATTCTATGATAATCCGGGGAAATTGTCCGAAACAATAGAAATGAACCTTCGTCGATCGGATGGACTAATGGTGTTTGATATAGTACACATCATCCAAAAGAATCTTTGGAAAGAAGTAGAAAAAGGAATGCGTGAGGGAGGATCTTTATGAACAACAGAGCTTTAGCTTTAGATGCCTTACGAGGATATGCAATTATTACGATGGTACTTTCGGCTACCATCGTAACGCATGTTCTTCCCGGTTGGATGAGCCATGCTCAAACACCTCCGCCGGATCATGTGTTTAATCCTCTGTTGCCCGGTATTACTTGGGTAGATCTTGTGTTTCCTTTTTTCCTGTTCGCTATGGGAGCTGCGTTTCCTTTTTCCATAAGGAAACGTGCTGAAAAAGGTGATTCAAAGCTAAAACTCGTTTATGAAGCTGTCAAACGAGGGATTCAGTTGACTTTCTTTGCTATTTTCATCCAGCATTTTTATCCGTATATGTTAAGTTCCCCGCAAGATATGAGGGCATGGCTGCTGGCTATACTCTGTTTTGCTGTTCTATTTCCCATGTTCATGCGTATTCCTTTGAAAATGCCGGATTGGGCACATACTTCAATAAAAGTTGGAGCTTACATTGTTGCTGCTATTATGTTGGCTACCACTTCTTATGCGGATGGGAAAACATTCAGCTTATTCTCCAGCAACATCATAATTTTACTGTTAGCCAATATGGCTATTTTCGGTTCTATCCTTTACATTTTCACAATGCATAATCGTTGGATGCGTTTAGGAATTCTGATATTGTTGATGGCTATGATATTAGGAAGTACAGTTGATGGTTCGTGGACACAGAGTGTGTTTAATTATACTCCTTTGCTGTGGATGTATCGGTTTGACTATTTGAAATACTTATTTATCGTTATTCCCGGCAGTATAGCCGGTGAGTATTTAGCGGAGTGGATGAAAGCATATCAAAAAGAGACGGATGATTATGCTACATCTCCTTATCGTAAAATGAGTATTATGCTAATGATATTATCCGTTGTTATCATCATTGGCAATCTTTACGGTCTATACACTCGTAATTTGGTTGTTAATCTGGTGATTACTGTTTTATTGTTATTAACTGGCAAGTGTGTATTTCCACATAAGGTGGATGGAATAGCTTTATTATGGAAAAAGTTGTTTAACGCAGGAGCATATTTACTTCTTCTGGGTTTGTGTTTTGAGCCTTTCCAGAATGGCATTAAAAAAGATCCAACTACTTTTAGTTATTTCTTTGTAACTTCCGGGTTGGCTTTTCTGGCTCTTTTATTTCTAAGTATCGTTTGTGATTATTTCCGATGTGTCAAAAGTACTCGTTTTTTGGTGATGTCCGGTCAGAATCCGATGATAGCTTATGTGGTCGGCGATTTGTTGATTATGCCATTGGCTAATATACTTGGAATTGCTTCATTATTATCTTATTTTCAACAAAATGCCTGGTTGGGATTTCTTCAAGGAGTAATCCTTACTTCTTTGGCTGTTTTAGTAACTATGTTCTTCACAAAAATCAAATGGTTTTGGAGAACATAAATATCAATGTGATTATTTTATATTAAATTGATCGACATATTATCGTTTTTTCTTTGATTCTACTATTTTTCACTTTTTATGAATGAAAGAAAGTAGAGCGAGAAAACAATAAAATACGGTATTTATATGCATAATTGCGAATAAAAGAACGGTCGTTTGCATATAAATTACCGTATTGTTTGTGGAAAATACACGGTTGATTGTAATGAAACGTACGGTTCGTTTTAAAGAAACATACGGTTGGTTTATAAGAAACGCCACGTACGTTTAAAAGAAAGCTATTTTGACTCATAAAAATAGGATTTATTGATTTATTAGAAGTACTTTTATGAACTTGTTTTGTTGAACAAAAAGTATAAATAGATTGAGAAATACCTTCACTATGCAATGTATGATATCAAATAATAATGATTGTGCTCCATAAGGAAAGAATTTCTTTAATTTCTGAATAATACTAATGGTTAATCCATGCGATTCTTATCTATATCCGGCTGTTTGCCTGAATAAATTCAATTATAGCATCATTCAAATACCAAAATGATATTTTACCATTTTGATATTTGAAGATTTGTTTTTATTGATATAACGTACAAAAAGCCATCTATCAGAAGTCTTGAAAATAGTGACGCTATGTCAACAGAATAGTGTCACTATAAGCTACATATAGTGACGCTATACCGAGTCGATAGCGTCACTATTTTATTTGATTGCTTTCTTAATGATTGGACAAACTAAATCAGCATATCTCATCATGCCTAGATCTGTGAAATGAATACCGTCTATAGTAGCTTCTCCATCTTCTCCCAGCATATTTTTGGAAGAGATAAAAATGATATTCTTTTCATTTTCCTTCTTTAGCCGGTTGAATATTTCCTTTAACGTGTCATTCTTTCTTTGCACTTCTTTAGCAATTCTTTCATCATAAAGTGTATGAGTGAAAATCGGATCTTCTATAAAAATGACTGGCGTATCCGGATGTTTACTACGAATGATACGATAGAATGTTTCCATTCGTTCTTTCATCTGTTCTACAGAAGCATTAGGCACAAAGTCTAAAACAAAAACACTGGCATCTACTTCGGCTATCACTTTGGCCACTTCCAAGTCTAAAAGTGCATTTCCGCTAAATCCCAAGTTGATACATTCACGGTTCAATCTTCTCGATATGATATTGGTATGTGCCATCCCCGGACGTGAAGCACAACCTCCTTGAAGAATACTGGTGCCATAAAATACAACCGGCTTTTTGCGGATCGGATAATCAATTAAAGGCTGATCGATGGTGGCTAATGAATCCACTCCTATAGCCAAAGAAACAAGACCATCGTAAAGAGGAAGATAAAGCATATACTCTCTCTCTTCCGGTTGCATATTGGCAATGATCGTTACTTGATTTATCTTTCCTGTTGGTCGGGCACTGTTCACAAATCTCCATAGACAATTTCCCTCCAAACAATATAAATCTAGGCCTTTTACTCCTGTATCAGTCATATGATTCATATGATTATTAAAGAGATTTTCCCATTTCACCGCTATTTGAGTAGAATTGCTACGAAACCGTATGGCCATTCCTGCCGAATTACGGCTCAAATACCAAAGAGGAGAACGAGATATATTCCTTAGTGAATCTGGAAACCTTTCGTATCGTGCACTATTAGTTTCTGTAGCTTTTCCCAATAAAGGGAAGTTTGATGCATCGTGATATATAATTTGGGCAAAGCTTATAGTTTGTCCACAAAGTAAAAGTCCAATCAAAATATATCTTATCATAGTATTTAATTTGCTGGGAATTTAATCTTCTGGGAATATGTCTGTTTTAAGACTTCTCTAACAGAAAGATTATCAATCCCCTTATTATAAAAATAAATCTCACTATTAATCCCCAACTCCCGGTTTACACGGAGCTGCTCCCGTAACAGTTCCGGTGACATTTTGGAACTACTCCCTTCCATCAGAATCATACCAGGTGCAAATAATTGGTTTGGATTATTCTGATGTATATATTTCAATACTTCTGAAACCGTAGCACGATACGCTTCGATACTATAACGATAACACTGAACAGCCAACAAATCACAAACTTTCTCTTTACACCAACGAGGCCATTCCTGCATCAGATTCTCTTCACACCAGGGATAAGGATTTGGGGCGAAACTAATCATAACATTCGGACTCTTTGCTTTAATCCTTTTATATAATCGTTTTGCAAAGGTATTTAAAATATCCAAACGCCAACGTACCCATTCCAAATTATTATAATCTGTAGGAGGATTTTTCCCTTGATGTTGTGATTGATAGAGGGAGACTGTATATGTATCATATCCAGAATTTCGAGGCATAGCAGGTAAGCGGTCATCACCTTGAATACCATCTAAATCAGGATAAAGCGTCAATGCCTCTTCTATTAGTTCTATTAAGAAGTTCTGTACAGCTGGATTATAGGCATTGAAGTAATAATCATGTTGATTGTAATTGGCGGGGTGTTGCTGATTGTCTATTCCTAACCAGTGAGGATTCTTTGCTAATAAAGGATTATCAAGTGATATCGGACGCCCCTCTCCCATAAAACCATATTCGAACCAGAAAAATACTTTTATATCATGTTTATGAGCCTCATCAATCAAATCACGTACCGGATCATTAGTTGAACTTTGATATTGTTTAGAATATCCGCTTAGTAGATAGCTTTCTTCTTGTGTCTTATAAGTAGAATAATGCATCAATACATCACTCTTATATATTGTTTTAGTTTCTGCATAAGATACAAGGAATATAGAATTCATATTCAACTCATCTAATGACTTTACAAAATCTTTTACTCCCTGATAGGTATGTAATACGGGAGTAAAACGAGGAGCGGGAACCCAGACTCCACGGATTCCTTGCTCTGTTTTTTTTGCTATGCTTTGCAGGCTTATAAATAAGATTGCAAAACACAAACAAAACTTCAACTTTTCACTCATGAATAAAAAATGATTAATTGATAACTTAACTATTCTTATTTTATTATAGTTTTTAGATTATACTATCTTGCAAATAACACAGTAGCAACTGGTCGTTGTTGATGATCTTCATTACACGGTTTTATAGTCTCTTTACCATTAATCAACATACAACTCGAACCTCCGCCATCTAAATTAAGCGCGTCTACACATCCAAATGCTTTCATCAACCGGGCAAGTTGGTCTAAAGTCATACCTGGAACATCCGGTGTTTGTTCGCGTCCTTCACAAACGAACAAAATGAGTTTCCCATCTTGCGTGATTCCTACCGCAGAACGAGGTTGACAGGTCTGTGGATTTATGCCACTTGCAACATCTAATAGTTCTTCTACCCAACTATTACGAATCATTCCATCCTTGATTAACACAGGACCTGCGCCAATTCCCATTTCGGCACTCCAGACTTTTGCTCCTCTCGGAAAACCTTTTGATGGAACCGATAGTGGAGGGCGTGTAGAACTGTTTAAAGCTGGCATATCATATGCATAGGTCTGTTGATTCGATTTATATATCCAGTCAACATGATATGTTCCATCTTTATAAAGACTAAAAACAGAACGGGTAGGATAATATGCAGTCTTTTTACCCTCTAAAATACGATTTACAACAGATATGTTGTCAGATAATATTCTTCCATCTTTACATATGAGACTAACAGTTTTGCCATTGGCAAAATATCCTCCATTTAATACAATCACTGGTTTTCTTTTTTCTGACTGGTAAAATTCAGTCGGGGTCTTTATCCCACTTTCTTCACCTCCGACATCTAAACTTCCTCCTTTCTTTGTATCTATAACTGCTATATAAGCATTAGTTCGTGTACTTTCAATCCATTCTGGAGAATGATAAACATTAACATATTCAGGTAATTTACCAAAAGTAGTGACGCGAGTCCATCCTAGATTTTCAGGATTCTGAAAGTCCAATTTTCGCAAATCCATTCGGAAAGGAGTTGCCGGTAATCCGGCATTGTTTATCAGGTTCCCACGCAAAAAATTACGAAAAGCGTAGCGTACATAAACCGGTTGAGTTACTTTGTCATTCCATACTTTTACTCGAGAGGTTCCATTTATGATTTCGGCATTGGCAGGATAAAATATACTATCTTCGCTTGCAACCTCAAAGCCCACTAAAGGTTCATTCTCCGGATTTAGTCCATCATCAGCATGATCAAAGAGAATCTCAATAACCTTTCCATTTTTCATATATGAACGATGGATAGGACCACTATATTCAAATCCCTCTAACTGATATGTTTTTGCTAATGCCCAATATGCTAAACGCTGTCCGATTTCTCGTTTTTGGGGAGCATGAATGAATTTCTCCGAACCAAGATCGTTTGTGAAAGCCATACCTGTATTAGAGATTTCATACATGCTTTCCAACTGTGCTTCTCGGAAAATAGCCCTTTGAAACGGTCTGTCTACAGGGGATGCAACAGGAGCTATTTCTGTATAATAAATGGGAAAGTCTTTTGAACGGAACAATGTCCTGTTTTGTTTAGCCCACACAGCAAACAAACGCTGATATTGTTCCGGACGTGCAGAGTTAGACTCTCCTTGGTACCATATCATTCCCTTAATATTATAATTCTCCAGCGGTTTAATCATGGCATTATACAATACAGTAGGAGTACCATTTGCATATTTCGATTGTGGATTTGCTGCCGGAGTCAGATCTATTTCAGGAAATCGTAGAAGGTTTTCTTTACTAATCCATGGCTCAATTGAAGAACCACTCCAAGAAGCATGAATCAGTCCCACCGGTATTCCTAAAACTTTCTGTAATTGATCGCCATAATAATAAGCAACGGCACTAAAAGTAGAAACAGATTTCGGAGTATTCCTTTCCCACTGACCAGCAACATTCTCCTGTGGAACACTGCTGTAGGCACGCTGCACTGTAAATAATCTTAATGAACGATTAGAATTTGCATTTACTATCGTATTCTGTGATTCTGCGGCAGGTTGACCACGAAAACCTTTCACTGGCATTTCCATATTTGATTGTCCGGAACACAGCCAGACTTCTCCAATTAAAACATCATCCAATATAAGTTCTTCACCATCTGAAATGCGAATAGTATATGGCCCTCCAGCTTCTGGAGTTGTGACAGCCACTGACCAATCCCCCTTTTGATTACTATCTACTTCTTGCTGCTGTGCGTTCCATGAGGTATATACAACAACTTTCTTATTAGGTGTAGCTTTTCCCCATAGCTTTACCTCCGACTTTTGTTGAAGCACCATCCCATTACCTAAAATAGAAGGGAGCTGAATTTTTGCTTCACCATAAGAACAATAGGAACACAAGATTAAGATGACACATGTTATTCTTTTTATTAGTAGTTTCATATTTCTATTATGTTCTCCAGAACCATTTAAGTTTTGTAAAAATGATAGCTATTAATGCTGCCAATGTGGTGATAATAATTCCCCGTAAGAAACCAAGCCAGGCATTTTGTTGCAGATAGGATAAATATGATGCTACCCCTATTAAATTCAGTACGGGCATTACTACTAGATTAGTGGCCACATAAGCAATCATGGGGTTTTGTCCCGCCATTTCCAATGGACGTGTCAGCTGGCGGCACTTATAAATATCACATAGTATTGAAAAAGCAATCATAGCTATAAAAGCAAGGCCGGCAGTAACAAAATAGTAACTATAGGTTGAATCGTCCTTACGAATTCCGCCTTCATATGCTTCAAAAAACAACCCCAGCATAAGTAAATAAGCTCCAGCAACAAATAGTTTTCTCCAATAATCCATATTGTTGCTTCTTGTTTTCAGAAGCCAATAAATACAAAATAAAATAACAACTGTGCCACACAAGTTTAATAATAACTGACGTGTATACAGGCCATACAGATTAAAAATAATAATCCCGATAGTTAATAATAAAATTAGGGGGATTCTCCTTTTTTCTTCTAAAGGGGAATCAGCCTCACTTTTGCTTTGTAACCATTCTTTTAAGTATTCTCCGGCAATGCTTCCGGGAATTATAATAAACAAGTATTTCAAATAATAAAAACTATACATCCAGGGGATTGGAGAATAGTTCATCAAAGCCTTTACCCAGGAATCATCTGTTTTACTTCCTAAAAAGACAGCCATAATAAATGGAAGAATTGCAATTCTAGCCCATTTGTTTTTTGCTGTAAACAAGTATGCCAGCGAACCGAAAATGGACATATTTGCCAGAACCAAAATAATAATATTACTATATGACAGACTAAATTCTCTACCATTAGCATAATTTACAGTAAGCAACATGACAATGCCCAACGTATAGGCAGATAGTTGTATCCCTCCACGTAACCATTTAGACATTTTAACCGGAATTCTCATAAACATGGGAAACATCAGAACAAATGCAAACAGAGCTAACAACCATGACCGCACATCTTGCGGAGAAGATGTTACCCAAGGATACATGTGCTGAATAAAAATTGCAAAGAATGTCAACCGGAATCCACGTAATAGACAATCCCATGCTATTCTTAATTTAGATTCTCCTTTTTCCAATTTATTGCCGATAGAAAAAGGAAAAGCCGCTCCCATTGCAAATAAAAAGAATGGGAAAACTAGATCAACCCATGTAATTCCATAAAATGATGGGTCAAATGCAAAATTAGAGCGGGGACCTACTTGTGCGTGATACATCCATCCTGGTAATACTCCTGAAGCAATAGTACCTGATAAAACCATAGTAATAATGGCATATCCCCTTAAAGCATCAAGAGAGAAAGCTCTTTTATTCATGACTTATTATTTGAAATAATATATATATTTATTAATATCCTGCACCATTAATATTTACAGATTCAGCACCAGTCTTCTTTTCTGCTTCTGATGAATTTATGTCAAAATACATTGCATCCGGACAGCGCATATCAGTGTATCTTCCTGTATGAAGTGGAGCTTTTACTATTTTACCGTCATACATTCTGAATAAAAAACTTTCCTTCCATTGAGCACCTTCAACTTTTGTATTCGTGGCTTGTGTCGGTTTTCCTTCATTAGATACTTGGTCAATAGCATTTACACGTTTGAATTCTCCACGGGTTCCTTGTTTGTATCCGGCACATTCATATTCTGACTCATAATGCTTACCATTACCGTCTACAATAAATTTGAGAACCCCACTTCTTATGATCTGAATAGAAATGGTGACTTCTTCACCCGGATACCAATAATATTCTTTCTGCGCAGGAGCATTTGAATAGTTGGATGCCTGTCCGCTCGAATGACTTGTACGTCTCATGAATGGACGGAATGCTTTTCTTTCAGCACTGATATTACCTTGCTCATCCTTAACAACTTCCCAAGTTAGGCCTATATCAGTCTCTTGTCCACCCATATTCCCTCCTAAATATATAGAAGGATTATCAAGATATTGTCCTGGTTTACTAGGATTCTTACGATCTTCATCGAAAGTTGCTGTAGGCAATTTTATTGTCCCTCCGATACCTAGCCATAAATCTTTACTTGTTACGGCTTTATGATAATAGGCACCGGCAAAGCAGGCAACACTCGCTTGTGGCTTTATCTCATCTTTAAAGTAAGTGTTAATTGGATCTGTGGGTTCTGGTTCCGGTTCTCCATCGTCACTGTCAGAACAGTTATAGAATCCCATAGCTAAACTCAAAAATAATGAATAGAATAAATATTTTTTCATCTTAAATAAGTTTTTTGTAAATCAATAATATTCTTTTGAGGATCAATACCCATTTCCATTAATACTAATCGTTTCTGCTCCTATCTTTCGACCTTCATCAGTTGATGTTACTTCAAAGAAATGACTGTCCGGACAACGCATATCTGTGAAACGACCTTCATGAATCGGTACTTTCACAATTTCATTTTTATATTTTCTAAAATAATAGCTCTCATCCCATCGACTATTCAAAACCTTTGTTTTCGTTGCTTGCGCTGGTTTACCTTCATTCGCAACTTGGTCAATTGCATTTACACGTTTAAAGGTTCCCAGTTCTTCCGGAATATAACCTTCACAATCATAATCACATTCAAAGCGTTTTCCGGCTCCTTCTATCACAAAATGTACTTTACGAGGTTCTAACACTTGAAAATACATTGTGACTTTTTCGCCCGGATACCAATAGTATTTATCTTCCGGTGGTGCTTGCGCATAATTGGGTTTTTGTCCATTAATGTGCTCACTACGTCTCATAAATGGACGAAAAGCTTTCCTCTCTTTGGATAGTTTTCCATCTTTTTCCCGGATAACTTCCCATGCTAATCCGAAGTCAGTCTCCTGATCTCCCATGTTTCCTCCTAAATATACAGATGGATTATCAAGAAACTGTCCCGGCTTCTTAGTGTTTTTTCTAGTTTGATCGAATGATAATTGAGGTAAGGTAACAGTTCCTCCAACTCCCAACCAAACATCCTTACTGGAATTTACCTTGCGGTAATAGGCACCGGGAAAACATTCAATGAATTTCTCTGGTTTCACTTCATTCTTAAAGAATGTTTCTATTGGCTTGGAAGAAGATGTTCTGTATTTATGAGAACAAGCTGTACCTCCTATAATGAGACAAGTAAGAAGAAATATATAATTATAATTCTGTTTCATATTAAATAAGAGATTAAATAAGACCATGTCAATTAGACATGGTCTTATTTATTAGTTATTATTTGCATGCTATGCGGTAGAAGTATAAGCCGGAACCGGTGCAGCCAAATACTGCATATAATTCATTATTTTTCACCATTAAAGAGGCAGAAGTCGTACTGTTACCATTAGCTCCTGATGCCTCCATAGTATAATTAAATATCTGATTATATTTACCATCCGTAATATCACATATACGCATAATACCTTTACTGTCCGCATATACTGTATATGCTACATACACACGATTTTCTATTTTTACCATATCGCCACCAGTAGTAATAAGACCAGACATTCTAGAAACTTCTCCCATTGTACTATTCAACCAAATCAGGCCATTAGCACCCTTTGCAGTATAGAATCCCATATATCCGGACATACCGATGGGCATTGGATTTACAGTCCAGTAAAAACTTGGAGTAGCAACAGGGAATGTATATTTTTGAGGAACAGGATTTAGCACACCTCCTATAACTTTCCAAACAAATACATCTACAGATTGTGCTTTAGGAGCTACAATTGTAGCATCACCATCCAAATCACCAATAATACTAATACCCGCTAAACGAGGAGTTGCAGTCTCGCCAATGACTGATTTATCGAATGAAATAAATTCAGTAGCTTTTGCTGTCACATTACTCCAACGATATATTACAGGTTTATCCGTTCCTAATGCAGCTCCAAGAATATTTCCTTTGTCATCTGTTGCCAATATGCGTATACCATGTGTCGCAATACTCAATCCAACTGCACTCAAATTATCTATTTTATTTCCCGTATAGTCGAAATACGCAGGAGTTTTACTAGAGGAAGAATGGTTGCTCGCAACAATATAAGGATCGCTAATTGCTGTACAAATTAGATTGTCAGATCCAAATCCGACTAATTCTGTATAGTTTTTCTTAAATGTAGGTTCTGCAGAAATTTGAGGTATACCAATTGTAAACTCTGTTGTCACTCCATTACTTCCTTTGATTGAAACCTTATTGTTACCATTCATCAAATTTAATCCTTGACCAGTGAAAGATTCGTCTATTTTATTACCGAATCCAGCAGTCAGTTCTACATTTACAGATGTGAAATCCATCAATGCCGGAATATATGGAACTGCTACATTCTTATCATCTGTAAGCACATAATCAGTTTCAATGCCATTGATAGTCATCGCTTTTATAGATGCAGGACCTACTTTCTCCGTAGTAATAATAAACTCATAAGTATAAATTGTTTCTTCATCTACACCTTTTATTTTAAAACTTCTCGGATTAGTATAGTCCAATGCAACACCATTTTGAAAGTCCATAATTGTCCCATTGATATATTCCATGGTAACCTTTAGTGCTGTAAGGTCAGCCTCTTCCGGAACCTGGACAATCAATGATTCTTCACCAGTATGAATATCACTATTGGGAACAGTCATTCCTTCTATTATAAAAGACACCAATTTAGGAGGAGACTGAATACGCAATTTTGTCTGCACCGTAGTTCCGTCAAATCCATTTAATGTCAAATCAAGGGGTTTACGGGCATCATACTCTTGGTCGTTTATGAAATTGGCAGTACCGTTTATAACCAACAATTGTAGTTTAGCTTTGGATAAATCGACTCCAGCAGGAATCAATACTGTCGTTTCAGTTGCGCTGACGGAAGAAGGCGTGTACAATTCATTATTCACTTTGACTCCTACTATCTGCACAGATTCATAGGCTCTGTTTTCGTCATCATCTGAACAAGAGCTAAAAGTTACAGTGAAAAGTGCAGTGATGCACATTATACTGAATATTAAATTTATTAGTTTTTTCATCTTTCACGAGTATTATATGGTTCATTATTTTTTCTTAATGGAAAAAGCTATTTTCATTTGTTCGAAGAAAGTTTCCCAATCAACATAACAATTATCGAAAATCATCAGACCTGATGAATTCTTTAACGAAGCACCAAACACCTTCCCCTGATCGGAAACGCTTAAATCTGGTAAGCTCATTGAACCTAACAATGGAACTTGTCCACATGTAAGAATATTCCCTAAAGTAATATATCGATTAACTTCTTTAGGTGTTTTATAATAGGTGCCAATCATCAGAAAATCAAGATTACCTAAATAGCTTGTTCTATTATAACTTTTTCCATAGATCTCACTATCCGGGAACGATAATCGATCATCATATTTAAACTGGTTACTAGCCCAATTTACTCCATTCTGATAATACACCTCATACCAGGATCCGACATAAGCTGCCATTTTCAAATCCGGATTCTTTTCAACTTTATACTTATCTACTAATAAGCGAATCCGGTTGGTAAAATCACAAATAGTTTGAGATCGGAAAGTAATCCATTCTTTAAAGAATCTGCCTTTTATTAATACGCCTTCTTTATTTATTCTAAAAGCATCAGCAGGGAAATTTTCTAAAACTTTTCCTTCTTTTTCCAGATATTCTTCAAAGGCGTTTCGAGTTACATGACTAAAATCGGCATATAAATTATCATATCGACAGCGGTCTAATACAATGCCATCTATATCATAATTTTTTAGAACTTCTTCTACACGCAACAATTGAAAGTCCTGTACCTCTTTATTAGAAGGATTCACAAAAGCTAAAGCTAATAACTTACCTTTTGCTGCTTCTTTTCCTCTTGTACTTTCTGTGATTTTCAGAAGTTTGCCTTTATCTTCCGGACGTTGCACTATTTCTTCCCAATCTTTATGCTCATGAAGAATTGCATAATCATTTACAGTTATATTTCCTTCCGTGAAGAAATTAAAGCTAGTATAAACTTTCAATCCGATTTTGTGTGCCTCCTGAAGTACAACTTCCAATAAATCGAAACCATCATCCTTTACTTGTTTATTCGGATTTTTAGTTGCTGTCAGGTAAGGAGTCTTTGAAAGATCATTTTTGCGATAAGAAACATATCCTTCCGGTCCTTTTACATCCAACCCGATTGAAGTGAATCCAGCTTTCTTTACGTTATTAACCATAGTGGTTACTGCTTCTCTATTAGTCAACACTTTTGCATTAGGAAATTGCTCCACCCACATAACCAGTTCGCTCTGTTGTTGATCGGGAGCTTTAGAGAAGACAGCAACAGGCTTACGAGTAATTTCTTTCCCGCCTTTTTTCAAAATCCAGTTAAAGAAATTAGTGCCATTATTCAAAGTTAACTGATTGTGAAATAGTCCTTTTGCTGTAAGGGGCACTGGCTTTATTTCTGTTTGACTCTCTATAAACAACTGATAACCGGCTTTCCTATCATAATTAGCAATACAACCGCTTAATGTAGTCTTACTTCCAACAACAGTAAATAAAAAATCATTATCCAGTTCTATTTGAGGCGGAATACTGCCTTGGGAAAAAGCTATTACTTTATCCAATGAATGTATTTCTCCATTAATTCTTAGCTTTACGACATCTCCTACATGGAAATTTTCAGCAAGAAACTTACGATAGCCATCCTTTGAGTAATCAGCATCATAACCAATTAATGCAAACTCTGCTTGTCCTAATTCTATATCTAAAGGAGTCTTAAATACAGGTTGGATATTCTTAGAGATTACGCCGTTCAGGACTTTTGTTACCTTCATATCTTTATTTACTATTACGGCCGTATATATGCTTTGAGTAGATTTTATAGCATTTTGATATTCCGTAGATAATAAAACAATACCTTTTTCTTGCTTTTCCCAAACAGGATTATTGAATAAGTCTATCTGCTTCTCAGGACCACGTACAGTTAATGTCGGATCTGGACTTGCAGCTTCAATTGTCACTACGGTCTGTGCCGATATAAAAACCGGCACTAACAGTAATGATAATAAAATAATTAATCTATTCATACTAAATGCGTTATATATTACTCACCATATCCTTTATTCTGTTCCAGCCAAGGGCATTTATTTCGCTCTGTTTGCGGGATAGGCCATAAGTAATGTCTGTTATTCCAGCTACGACCTTTATCACGAGATCTTAGTTTATCACCGTATGCAGCATAACTGGCAATATCGTTTATATCTCTGTCCGATCCTGAAGCGCCATAAGAAGGAACCATATCTGGAGTAGCCTGTTCATACCCATCGGGGTATTTTCCTGTGGTCGGATCTACCCCTGTTGCTTTAGGGTAACCATAAGTGGGTTCGGCATTTTGAATATCACCAGTTCTCCAACGACGCATATCAAATAACATTAACGCCTCTTTGGCCAATTCCACTTTACGTTCACGGCGTACAATTTGGCGCATCTTTAATTGATCATTCTCACGTGTCGGATCAACAGATAAGATACCAGGCATATCTACACGAGCTCTAACTCGATCAATTGCATTTACAACCGTTGCATCTAATTCATTAAGTTCTATTTTAGCCTCGGCGTAAGTCAAAAGAATTTCTGCAAACCGCATGATCAGAATGTTATAACTAGGATTGGCATTTGCCTCATCATCGAAATGATTATACTTTTTCCATGCAAATCCTACACCACTACTTACGTAACCATATTGAGCAACAGCACCAGCATAATCTAAGTTGGCAACCAACTTTTCATTACCATCTTTATCCCAAGAGGTCGTTTGAGGATTATAGACTTCCATCAGGAATTTCATTTTGTTGTCTCCCCCAGTATTTCCGATGATAACATCATGATGAGTGTAAACTGTTTCTTTTAAACGAGGATCACGACTATCAAACGGTTTCTTAGGATCATACCCGGAACCAGTCTCATCAATACGTTTACCATTTTTCATTTCGTAAGTATCAACTAACTGTTGGGTAGGAAAACGTCCACTTTGTCCAATCATACGAACTTGTTCACCTAAAGACATATATTGAGTAAACGAATGAATTTGGTTTGAAAACATCATAAATAACATCGTTTCTTTTTTTACGTCTTCTTTTAGTTGTCCTGTCCGTGTAAACAGATCTGCATAATTAGTAGCCAAATCACGTCCACTTTCGTCTATAACTTTTTTAGAAGCTGCTGCTGCAATCTTAAAATATTCTGTAGCTTTAGCCTGATCTTTTTCACCATCCATACCAAAACCAAATTTACACCATGAACCGGCATATAAAGCCAATCTTGCTTTCAATCCTAATGCTACTGATTTGTCGACACGTCCATAATTAGCCGCTGTCCAAGGTAAAATATCGGCAGCTTCGTCCAATGTTTTTAATATATCATCTACAACTTCTTTCCAGGGAGTACGTGAAACCTGCTTTGTCTGTTCTTCCGTTACTGCAGATGTGAAATATGGAATATCCCCCCATAAAGAAACTAGTTGAATATAGTAATGAGATCTCAAAACTTGAATTTCTGCAAGATAAATTTTAGCCTTATCGCTTAATTCATTATAAAAAGGCTTAGCTCCATCCAACACAGAATTACATCTTGCCACAGAAGTATATAAAATAGCCCATGTTTGTTCTACTGTGAAATTTGTTCGTAACTCAATATTACCAACACCAATAGAACTGTTGTCCGCACGTTCGATGCCATAAGGCGTATACATATCCCATAATATACAATAAGGTATACTACTAGTATTACTATGATCCATCAGCAAACGCTGGTAACACCCATTAGCCCCTTGTGCTATTGCGCCATCGTTATTATAAAAATTGGACGATAAATATTCGCTCATAGGCTCTTTATCCAAGTAGTCACTACAGCCTGCTATTCCTAGTGATAATATCAAAGCCCCACTTGCAAGAACTTTGTTATTAAATATATATTTGATTGCTTTTTTTATAATATTTGATTATTTAAAATTTTAAATCAATACCAAACGTAAATGTTTGCATAATGGGGTAGAATTCCCCTCCAACAGAGCCGCTATATGCAACTTCGGGGTCATATCCCTTATAGAAATTACTGATGGTAAATAGGTTCTGTCCGCTTGCATACACTCTCAAGCTACCAATATTTAATTTCTTAGTCCATGAATTAGGTAAAGTATAACCTAAAACAACATTTTTCAAACGACAATAAGAGGCATCTCGTACCCATTTATCGGATTTTTGATAGTTAGGACCTGCATTAGCTTCAGGAACCAAAATGGGGTATGCTGCATCCTGATTATCCGGAGTCCATGAATCCATTTGATGTCTGAAAAGATTCGAACCGTTAGCAAAAGGTTTAAGACCAACTCCACTCATATAATTCACACGTTGCCCGACTCCTTGGAAGAAAGCTGTGAAATCAAAATTCTTCCAACCGGCATTTAACGTTACACCATATTCAAAGTGTGGGAACGGGTCACCAAGATATACCATGTCACGAGTATCAATTGTCATAGGGTCAGAGTCTTCACCCTGATAAGTTTTAACATACTTAACGAATCCCGGACGAGCATCCCCTAATTTAGGAGAATTGTTAACATCATCCCAATCTTTATAATACCCATCAGTCACATATCCCCAAATACCTTTGTTAGGATAACCCTCTACCATTGTTTTATCTTGAGAATTAAGTCCGTTTAGATTGGTTATTTTGTTGCGGTTGTCACTTAAAGTAAATGTTACCCCATACGTGAAGTCATTTAATTTATTTTTATGACTGACACTTACTTCCCAACCCTTGTTGGACATATCTCCTGCATTGGTATATGCTGGACTCATTCCTACATAGTATGGTAATGGAAACTTCATCAACATATCATAAATATTTTTGATGTAATAATCCGCTGTAACGCTTAACAAACCATTCCACAAACTAAAATCAATACCAAAATTTATTTGCTTTGATTTTTCCCAACTAATATCCGAATTGGCTAGTGTTGTTTGAGCCACACCTGATACTAATTCTTTATCTGCTTCTTCACCACCTAAATAGTATCCATATCCGGTTGCAATGGTTGCAGCATAAGGATAATTACCGATGTTCTGATTTCCTAAAAGACCGTAAGAAGCACGAACTTTTAAGAAGTCAAGTACTTTACGAGTAGATTTCATGAAGTTCTCTTCAGATATTACCCAACCGGCAGACAACGAAGGGAAAAATCCCCATCGATTATCTCTGGTAAAACGGGAAGAGCCATCGTAACGACCATTTACCTCCAGTAAATAACGTTGTTTGTAGTTGTAATTCAAGCGGGCATACCATGACATCATAGCCCAAGAATTTGCTCCACCGGAGGACGTTGCGGTTGCAGAATCTCCATTACCTAAATAATAACGCCCTAGATCGAAACCTCTTTTTCCACCAGAAAAGGAAGTATTCAGATTATCTTCTGCCTGGAAGCCGACTAATATTTTTCCATAATGGTCAAAGAATTTATTTTCATACGAAGCTTGTGCACGATAATAATTTCTAACGGTTTCACTCCAGCTTTCTGTCAGTGAATCATCTGTAGGGTATGATCCCATGATTTGACCTCTTAGAGACGTCGTATATGGAGTTATTAATGTACGCCCTCTACTTGTGGATTGACGGCGAGAATATTGTCCTACAAGCTCTAAGCCTTTGATAGGAGTAAGAGTTAATGTTCCGTTTACCACAGCATCTGTCCCTTTTGTTATTTTTTCTCCACTATCGTATGCTTGAGCTGTAGGATTCATACCATTCTTTCCATATCCCCAATTCCCATCTAGCTCTCTGGCAGCAGAAAGAGTGGGCAACATATATAAAGACTGATTGATAATCTGTTTGGGAGTACTCAAACCCGGATTTACTTTTTTACCTTGTCTTAATGCTGTTTCAATACTAAACTTAGCCCATGGAAGTATTTGAGCATCTGCATTTAAACGAAGGTTAGTACGACTATAATTATCATTAGGTATCAAACCATCTTGGTATAGGTAAGTACCAGAACCAAAGAAAGTCAGTTTGTCACTACCACCACTAATTGTTACATTATGGTTGTGCATGATTGAATGATTTTTCATCGTTTCATCTTTCCAATCGGTATCGTACCTGTTCCAATTATCCGGACGTAATGTTTTTTGTTCTTCTATCTGTTGCAGTTGTTGAGCTCTTTGCGCGTCGGATACTGTAATTTCTGCATTATCCCAAGCATTTAGTTCTGCTTGTAAATATTCCCATGCAGCTACAGGTTCAGGCATATTAGTTGGGCGCTGGATTGTTAGGTAACCACTATATGTCGTTGTTATTTTTCCTTTTTGACCTCTTTTGGTTGTAATAAGAATAACACCATTAGACGCCCGGGAACCATATATTGAAGCAGAAGCAGCATCTTTTAAAACAGAAATACTTTCTACTGTGTTAGCATCTACTTGATCGATACTCATTTCAATTCCATCAACCAAAACTAACGGATCCGTATTTGAATTAATAGAGCCGATACCGCGAATACGAATAGAACCACCATCACCACCAGGTTCACCTGAAGTCTGTTGAATAGTCACCCCTGGCATAGCACCTTGTAAGGCTGTAGATAAAGATGCTACACTTCTTTTTGTTATAGTTTCAGAACTAACAGAAGATACAGCTCCGGTTAATGTTGCTTTTTTCTGTTTAGCATACCCTACTACTATTGCTTCTTCCAACTGAATAGCGTCAGCTTTCATTTTTACATTTAGTACAGGAGCATTTGCTATCAGCTCTTCTGTGCGATAACCTACATAAGAGAAAACTAGTTTGCTCCCTTTTTTTACTTCAATAGAGTATTTTCCATTAATATCTGAAATTGTTCCTTTAGATGTACCTTCAACAAAGATACTTACTCCTGGCAATACATCGGACTCATCAGAGACGACTCCTTTTACGATTAAATTCTGTGCTTGTATACCGACAGAACTTAACATTAAAATTAAAAATAGAATTTTTCTCATAATATTAAATTTAGAACTAATTAGGATACGATATTTGTTATTTCTTCTAATGTTTTCCAGCACTGGTACAGCCCTCTTGGTACATGGAAACATCCTTTCCATTTTCCTCCTTTGAGTGGAAGTAACACTTCTCCTCTTCGATTCAGATATCCATACCATTCGGGATATTCTTTATCCTTGAAATGGCCCCACGTATAGTCATGTACTTTCTCAAACCACTCCAGGCATTGTTTGTCTCCCGTTAACTGATAACCTTTCAATAGAGAAATAAGCGTCTCAATATGCACCCACCAGAGTTTCTGATCCCACTCCAATTGTTGAGGTGGGCAACCATTACGATCCATAAAGTAATAAATGCCTCCATACTCCTTATCCCAGCCATAATTAAGCATTGTAAGGGTGGTCTCTTTGGCTTTCTCTATCAATTCCGGACGGTTCAGGCGTTTGCCCAGATCCATGATAAACCACATCGCTTCAATGGCATGTCCCGGAGTTACCTGACGGCCTTCAAAGCAGTCAACCAGGCTACCGTCGATATCTACATTTTCAACAATGATCCCTCCGAGTTCAGGACGGTAAAAAACTTCCATTACTTCGTGGATACAAGTTTCCATTGTTTCTTTTAGATAACTTTCATCTAAAAGATGCTCTATTTCCAGAGCCAGGTTACAAAGGATCATCGGCAAAGCAAAGTTCTTCAAATTGCGAGTACCCGGATGAAGCTTATTCCATTTGCCTTTCGGGTTATCCACTTTAGACAAGATGATATCGAAGGTTTTCCTGGCAATGTCTGCATATTCCTGATTGCCGGTGGCAAGACTTAACTGACCGAAAGCCATGGTAGCAAATGTATATGAAAAGATATTGTACGGTTCTACCAATGGTCTACCCGAACGGTCAAGGGAAAAATACCAGTTATAATTGCCGTCATGTCCATATTTTTTTAGGAATTCGCCCCCCTGAATGGCGCAGTCCAGCCATTCCTGACGTTTCTCCACTTTGTTGTAAAGCATGGAGAACATCCATACTTCACGACTTTGCAGCCAAATAAACTTATCCGTATCGAATACTTTTCCTTCACGGTCCAGACAGGTGAAGTAACCACCATACTCATGATCTTGTGAATGTTCAAGCCAGAAAGGAAGGACGTTGTCCAGAAGCTCATCCTTGTACAGACTTGCCAGTTTTTTGAAATCCATAATCGTATTTCCATTATAGATTGGTATGGGTAATTCAGCAGTTAAAGAGATGTCTGCTGAATGACCAATGTTATTCTTACTATCCATATTTATAAAATGTTAGTTTATTGTTATTAAGGTCTGTTTTATATTTATTCCGAACGGGTCCAGTATCTTTCAATCTCCTCCAGCGACTTCCCGGTGGTCTCCGGCACGAGTTTCCAGACAATCAGCATATATGGTACGCACATAACGGCGAACAGGAAGAATGTTCCGGCGGGGGTAAGGTTCTGGAGCATCCAGGGGGTTAACTGTCCGATCAGGTACGTTCCGATCCACAGAGCAAATCCTGCTATCGACATGGCTAGTCCGCGAACCTTGGTGGGATACATCTCCGAGAGGAGTACGAACACCACGGCACAGATGGATACGGCACAGCAGAATACATAGAACAGGAAGAAAATGAGCAGGAAGAGGCTGGATACTCCCAGGGAATCTCCGAAGAGGAAGTAAAGACCGATAAGGACCAGAGAGAGCACCATACCCGAAACTCCGTAATAAACCAGCTTCTTGCGGCCCACCTTATCGATGATGACAAGAGCCAGAACCGTGGTCAAAGTATTGACTAGTCCTACCAGAACTTGGTAAAAAAGAGAATCTCCTC
>NZ_JAHQVH010000059.1:0-31953 GCF_019052435.1 Bacteroides sp. MSK.20.12
ATTTGGCATATCGTTCGTTCATATTTTCTTTGTTTTTATTATTATCGGTAATGTTCGGCAGCGTTCCGCTTTAAGCAGTAGTGCTGTTTGTTACTAACGTTTACACATCGAATAGAGATTCATTTTATCTTTGAACATCTGTTCCGGTTCTTCATATCCTTGCAATTTATAATATTCAAGTAAAATATCCGGATGTTTAGTCAATAAATAATAATCTATTGAACGATTCGCAACTTCAAGAATGTCATACGTTTTACAGCGTTGCTTATATTCATCCTCTGACATTTCAAGTTCTTTTACTATATACTCTCGCTCTGATTCATCTATAACAATTTCAGTATTTTCAGTTTCCAATAAATCCTGTTTACAAAAAACTTCAAAACTATACGATGAAAGATAAGTATATAAATCTTTTATTGATATTTCTTGAAAGTTGCAATTACAGAGCAAAGTATTACATTCGGAGATATAATTTTCAAGGTAATCAATTCGTGCTTCCTCCCAAAAGTCATTTTCTTCACAAAAATGAAGTTGTGGCAACTCTTGTTGAATTGTTTGCCATAGTTCCTTCAATTCTTTACTTTGAAGTAGTCTTTCAATTTCTATTCGATTTACCATATTTCTTGCAAGTTAGTAATGTTATACTATCAGCCGATTTGGCTGTTATTTTCTTTAAGTATCAGACCTCGTCTTCCTCCATCAACAGATCGTCCAACGGGCTTTTGATATTGCTTTTGAAAGTGTCGGCTATGTGGACATACCTTTCTGTCGTCTTGATATTGTTATGTCCCATAAGCTCTTTCACTATCTTGATGTCGGTTCCCTGCTCCAGCAGGTGAGTGGCGAACGAATGGCGCAGCAGGTGCGGATAAATCCGTTTCGTGATTCCCGCTTCCCGGGCCGCTGCCTTCAGCCGTTTCGACACGATACTCTCGGTGAAAGGTTCTCCCGGTCTGTGTTCAAAAAGCCACACTTTCGGTTTGTATAGTCTGTTATATTCCGTCAGCTTTTTCATCAACGGTCTTGACAGCAGGGTGTAGCGGTCTTTTTTCCCTTTACCCTGCCGCACCCGTATCAGGGAGCGGGATTCGTTGATGTCGCCGGGTTTCAGTTCCAGCAGTTCGCTGATGCGCAACCCTGCGGAATAGAGTATGGAGAACATACAGAAGAAACGCAGGTCTGTCACCGTCACGTCGAGTATTTTCTTTATTTCCTCCTTGCTCAACACGTCGGGCAGCGTCTTCTCCCGTTTGGCACGGTTCACCTTGTAACACCGCCGTTCCTGACCGAGAACTTTCTCGTAATAGAACTTGATGGCGTTGATACGCTGGTTTTGCTGGCAGGAGGATATGTTTTTCTCGTGGATGAGATACAGCAGGTAGTCGTTTATCTCGCCGGGAGTAACCGTTTCAATCTTACGCCCCTCGAAATGCTGTTGGAAATCGCGGAAATAGGAGGTATATACCCTTACGGTATGGTCACTGTAACGCACTTGCTGAAGTTTTTCCAGATAGCCTTCCGGCAGTGGCGGCCGTTTGTCTTCCTCTTTACGGGGTGCGGTTTCCTTGATGGCAGAATAGTCTATAAACGCCATTTTTACATAGCGGTCGAAGAACTCGGCAAGCACGAAATCTTCTGCCGGCAGATAAGCCCTGCCGCCGACAAGCAGTACGTTTTCTTCCTTCGACAGCGACAAGCGGATGTCATTGTCATTACCGAAAGTCACTTCGACAAATTCTCTCCCGTTTCTTATCACCGGAGAAAGTTTGATCTTGGTTTTTGGGGTATATATTTCCATGCCTCACGTTTTGTCGGATATTGAAACCCGTTTTCGCAAATTTATAAAAAAACACGGGTTATCCATGCGCTTTATTGACATTTAACAATAGATCCCGACTACCTGACAAATAAGGTGAGGAGCCACGAAAATACCCTCTGCCAAATCCGTCCTTCCCGGCACTCCGTTTCTCCGATTTCCTCTGCCCTGCGCCACAAGCGGCCACTTCTGTGCCCGATGCTTCCATAGCCTTTCCAACTCTTTTACGTTCAGCCGGTTCCCCTTACTTTCGTTCCCGCATCGCTATTGGTGCTAACTAAAAACACTCGTAATTATGGACGAAAACGTAAAGAACGACGCTAAACAAGTCATGCTCGTTCAGAATGCCGACGACGGACGACTACAAGCCGTTACCGGCGTGGATCAGGACGGCAATATCCAGACCGCCGACCCCACGGATCAGAACGTGGCGAGCCTGCTGAACGTGAACACGCAGGATTCAGCCCTCGAAGCCTTCTTCAAAAAGTTCATGGAACAGGCCCAGAACCCCGTCCACACGGGTATCTTCGTCATGACGGAGAATGCCCTGAACAAACTTATCCGCATCGACTTCGACCCGGAGATTCTGGAAAATTACCGTATCGACCCCTCCGAACGGCTCCAGACGCAGGAGCAGCGGCAGTTCGAGCCGCTGGACGTCACGAAGATAGACCTGGCGGATATGGAGAAGAAAGGTATCCGCATGGAGGACATCGAGCCGCACCTGAAAGCCATGTCTTACGGACATAAATCCAACGGGCTGGTGGAGATGAACCCCGAACTGGAGAACGGGATGCGTGTTTCCACCAAAGGGCGCGTGTCGCTCGAAGAGCAGGCGGACGGCTCGCTGCGCGTCGTGCCGCATTACTGGCAGGAACGACCCGACCTCGACGCCCCCTTCCACGGGGTGCTGCTCGATGAGGAGGCGAAAACGAACCTGATGAACACCCGTCATGCCGGGAAAGTGATCGACCTGGAGCTGGAGCCGGGCAAGCTCACGCCCTGCTACGTGTCGATAGACAAATGGACGAACACGCTGGAACCCATGCCCGTTTCGTTACTCGAAAAACGTGCCCGCATCAAGGAGGCCGACCTCTCGGAAGGCAAGCAGATGGATTTCTACGGCGGCGGCAAGGTGTTGCTCGAAGGATATACCACCCGCGCGGGTTATAAGCGGGATGCCTATATCCAAATCGACGCGGCCGAACGTAACTATTCCTTTACCTACGACGGTTTGGATCGCAACCGCTACGCCCAGGAGAACAAGGAGATTTACCGCCAGAAGGCCGCCGAGAAAAACGGACGGCAGGAAACTACGGCCTCCGAACGACAGCCCACGCTCACGATTCACCGGACAATCCTCAAAGCCTCCGTGCCCAAAGAGGCTTATGACCAGTGGACGGAAGCGGTGAATGATCCCTCCAAGCGGGCGGATGTCAAGGCTTTCTACATCAAGGGCATGGTCAAGGACGGGCAGGGTGAGCCGTTCAACGCCTGGGTCAAGCCCAACTTCGAGCGTAACAAGATGGACTTCTTCCGCTGGAATCCCGACCGTGCGAAACGGCAGGGGGCGGAGGTCAAACCCGCCGTTGAAAGCCGTACCCAGGTCGCCGTCAATTCCGAGGGCAAGACCGTCGAAGCGGTCAAAGGTGTGAAAGAGCCGCTCAAGCAGGGACAGCAGGAGGCCACCCCGGCGCAGAAGAAAAATTACCGCAGCAGCAAAAAGAGCAACTCCAAAGGTGCCAAGGTATAACGTATGAAATGGTTCTACATGCAGGCCGGAGCCATGCCGCTCCTGATCGCGGCGCTGGCTGCCTTGTACCTCCGGCCGGGTAAACGCAGCCCCCCGGAGAAGGCGGACGACGGACGGCTGTATTACGACGGGAACGGCAACCATGTCTATTACGACCGCCGGCTGATCGCCCGTCCGGAAAAAGAGAAAGAAGAAGAACAACAAGAAAACAACCACTGAAAAATCCGAATCATCATGCAAGTAATTATCGCAGAAAAGCCCTCGGTGGCGCGTGAGATCGCCGCCATCGTGGGAGCCACGAACCGTAAAGACGGTTTTATCGAGGGAAACGGCTACGCCGTAACCTGGGCCTTCGGCCACCTGGTCGGGCTGGCAATGCCCCAACAGTATGGCATCGCGGGTTTCCGCCGGGAAAACCTGCCTATCCTGCCATCATCGTTCATCCTCCTGCCCCGGCAGGTTCGGGAGGGTAAAGAGTATAAGGCCGACCCGGGTGTCGTGAAGCAGCTCGGTATTCTCCGGGAATTGTTCGGCATGGCCGAGCGCATCATCGTCGCGACCGACGCGGGGCGTGAAGGGGAGCTGATCTTCCGCTACATCTACTCTTACCTGGAATGCCGCACCCCTTTCGTGCGGTTATGGATCAGCAGCCTGACCGACCGGGCCATTCGCGAGGGGTTACAACACCTCCGCCCCGGCAACGAATACGACAACCTCTACCTCTCGGCCAAAGCCCGCAGCGAAGCCGACTGGATCGTCGGTATCAACGCCTCGCAAGCGCTTGCCGTGGCTGCCGGGCGGGGTGTCTGGTCGCTCGGACGGGTGCAGACCCCCACGCTGGCGATCATCTGCTCCCGTTACCTGGAGAACAAGGCGTTCAAGCCCGCCGCCTATTTCCGGCTGAAGCTCTCCACGGCAAAGGAGGGCACGGAGTTCACCGTCCTCTCCACGGAGAAATTCGACGGCAGGGAGAAGGCGGAAGCAGCCCGCGCCGAGGTTATCGGCGCCCGAACGGTACGCGTCGTGAACGTGGAGCGCAAGGAGGCCAGGGAACAGCCGCCTCTCTTGTACGACCTGACGACACTCCAGAAAGAGGCCAACAGTCGGTATGGTTTTTCGGCAGAAAAAACGCTCGACATCGCCCAGTCGCTTTACGAGAAGAAGTTCATCACTTATCCCCGTACCGGCTCACGCTATATATCGGAAGATGTGGCCGAGGAGATTCCGGCACTCATCGGGAACATGACACGCTATCCCCGTTTCGCGGAATACGCGGGCAGGATGGATACCGCATCTCTCTCCCGCCGAAGCGTGGACAACGAAAAGATCGCCGACCACCACGCGCTGCTTCCCACCGAGAACCTCCCTTCCGAACTGGATGCCGACCACCGCATCGTCTATGAGATGGTCGCGGGGCGGATGCTCGAAACCTTTTCCGGGGCCTGCGTGAAAGAAAACACTTCCCTTACCCTGCAAAGCGCGGGACATGATTTCACGGCCCGCGGCAGTATCATGGTCGAGACGGGCTGGCGGGCCGTCCTGAATGAACCTGTCGAGGAGAAAGAGGAGGACATGACCCTCCTTCCCGACATCGTGCAAGGCGACGAGCTGCCCGTCAAAGGATGCGGCACGGAACAGAAACAGACCCGGCCGCGCCCCCTTCACACGGAATCGAGCCTGCTGGCGGCGATGGAAACCGCCGGACGCGAACTGTCCGACGAGGCCGAACGCGAGGCGATGAAGGATGCCGGCATCGGCACGCCCGCCACCCGTGCCGCCATCATCGAAACGCTCTTTGCCCGCGAGTATGTCAGGCGAGAGAAAAAGTCGCTTGTACCCACGGACAAGGGACTGGCCGTGTATGCCGTGGTCAGGGACAAGAAGATCGCCGATGTCGCCATGACGGGCGGCTGGGAACTGGCCCTCTCGAAGATCGCCACCGGGGAGATGGACGCCCCGACGTTCCATCGCGGTATCGAGGTCTTCGCCTCGCAAATCGCCAAAGAACTGCTGGAAGCAAGAATCGACGGCGCGGAGAGTGACACAGCCTGCCCGCGTTGCGGCAGGCCCGTGGTGTTCTATCCCAAACTCGCCAAGTGTCAGAATCCCGATTGCGGCCTGACCGTATGGAGAACCGTGGCCCGCAAGGAGCTGACCGACAAGCAGCTCGCGGAACTGCTGACCAAAGGCAAAACCGGCACGATCCGGGGATTCGTCAAAAACGGCGGCGGGACGTTCGACGCGGCCCTCACGCTCGATGACCAGTTCAAGACCTCGTTCGTTTTCGAACCGCGCGATACTCCCAGGCAGGGAAAGAGGAACAAACGGAAATAATCGTTACCTTTGCCACTGGAAAAGACCTGTCATAACGAGATACGCTTGTTTGATAAGGATTTTTTCAGTGGTCGGCGCTTCGGGTGGGAACCCGGGGCGCCTTTCTCTTCCCCGATTATCAACGACCACTAAAAATTCTTATCATGCCAGACAAGCAACACCATACCCCCACGGGGGAATTGTCCTATTACGGACTTTCGTTACTATCCTACCTCAAGGACAGCCACCCGGAACTCATCGCCGAAAGTGAGTTCATCGCCGAGCGGGCCGACAGCGCCGCCCAAGCGTACAGCGAGGCGATCCGTTCGGGCTGCAACCACATCGAGGCCGAAGAAATTGCCCGCGAGGAACTCTGCCGCGGACTGCACTTTTCACCCTACAACACGCTGGTAAACATCCTCTGGAGGGAATTCGAGGCGGAGATTCCCGAGGATACCGCCCGGCAGGCGGCTCTACGCCTGCTGCCCCTCTGCCGCGGGGTGCTGGAGAAGTACGACCTCACGGACGACTTCGCCGACACGCCCGACTATGAACTGTTCTATACCGAACTGACGGGAACCGTCCAAATACTTCTCGAAGATGGCATTCAATAAGAAAACCCACCTCCGCCAGAATATCGACGCGCTGAAGACGGCCTTCACGCTCGACAGGGAACGGCGGGCGCCGACTCCCGAAGAAGAAAGGACACTCGGCGCATACAGCGGCTTCGGCGCCATCAAGGAAGTGCTGGAAAACCCCACCGGGAAACCGGACAAGGACGGCATGGCAACGCTCGTGGCCGAGTTGCAAGAGGTCATCAGGGCGAACACCCCCGACGAACGGGAATACAAGCGCTACATGGACGGGATCAAGAACTCCGTCCTGACGGCTTTTTACACGCCCCCGAAAGTGGCAGACGCCATCGTGGAGGCGATATGGGATACGCGGATCGCCCCCCAACGTATTCTTGACCCCAGCGCGGGAACGGGGGTTTTCGTCAATGCCGTGGATTTCCACGACCCCTACGCGGAGATCACCTGCTTCGAGAAAGACCCCGCCACGGGGTTGATCCTGAAGCACCTGCACCCCGAAAAACGGGTGCGGGTACAGGGATTCGAACGTATCGAACCCAAATACGCCGGTTACTACGACGTGGCCGTGAGCAACATCCCTTTCGGGGACGTGGCGCTCTTCGACCCGTTCTTCTCCACCCATACCGACCCCGTGCGGCGGCAAGGCACACGGGCGCTGCACAACTATTTTTTCATGAAGTCCGTCGATATGGTACGCGAGGGCGGCCTGGTGGCATTCATCACCTCGCAGGGAGTATTGAACGCCGAGCAGGGACGCCCCGTGCGCGAGTGGCTGATGAACCGCTGCGAGCCCGTATCGGCCATCCGGCTGCCGAACAACCTCTTTACAGAACACGCGGGGACGGAGGTCGGCAGCGACCTGGTTATCCTGCAAAAGAAAGCCGCCACGGGGGAACTGTCCGAACGGCAGCGGGATTTCATCGAATCCCGCAAGCTGTCGAACGGCATCCGGATAAACAACCTTTTCCAGTCGTTCGACAGGGTGATCCATACCGAGGCCAAAGTAGGCAAAGACCCCTACGGCAAACCGGCGATGGAGTTCACCCACGCGGAGGGCGTGGACGGCATCGACCGGGAGATGCGGCGTATGCTCTCAGAGGATTTCAACCGGCATTTCAACGAGAGTTATTGCCTGGAACATGCTCCGGAACAGACACCCGGTACACCGGAGCGGGAATTGTCCCGTCCCCGTCAGGCGGAACGCCAGCGTGCCGAAAGACACGAGCCCCGCCTTGCCGGAGAAATCGTCAAGGAGATTATAGCCGACGCCCGTAACCTTCAGCAGCAGCGGGAAGAGGAGGAAAAACGCCGCGTCGTCGCCGAAATGGCGGCGCAGGGCTACCATGTCGATACCGAAACCGGGGAGATTACCCGAATCGAAAACAAACCCGGACAAGCGTTACCGGATTCTGCCGCCACTCCCGCCGGAGAACCGACCGGAGAGGATCTGGCCGACTTCGGGGCCTGGTCGAAAGAGCGGGAGAATCGCTTGTGGGAGCAGCACCCGCCGAAACCCGAAGATTTCGGCATGGCAGATACTCCCGTGCAGCACGTGGGCGGAACAACGGAACCGAAACCGCAGGAGGGCTTCGCCGGGTCGCTTTTCGACACGGTGGAAACGGCGGCTCCCGTACCTGCCACCCAAGCTGCCGAACCGGTAAACGTGCAGCAGGAACCGTTGCTGACGCTCTACGATCTGTTCGGCTTCAGCGCCGAGGAGCGGCGGCAGGCAGAACTCGGTATATCCAAGAAAAGGAACAGCCGCCGGGGAGCAAAGCGGAAGACGCCCCGGCAACCCTCGTTATTCGCCCCGGCCTCCTCTCCGGAGGAACAGAAGAGCGAAATGCCGAAAACGACGCCACCGGAGCGTGATCCCGAAGACTTGTATGCCTCCCTGAACTGGGAGGACAACCCGCCGATCAACGGCTTTTACGAGATGATGATGTCGCTTACCCCGGAACGGAGGGCGGAATTGCGCCGGCAAAACGCCCGGCAGCAGGAAACCCCGGAACAGCGGGAACGGCAGGCGGTACGCCCCCCGACGGAAGCCCCGAAAGACAGACGGAAACAAGCCGCCGGTACGCCGAGAACGGGCAGCCTGTTCGACACGCCGGACAATCCGGAGGAGGAAGAACCCGGTAAAGAAATGCCGCAGATACGGGAGGCGGATATGAAACCCCGCCCGTTCGAGGGTGAGGTCGCCCCCTATTTCCGCGAAGGGACACTCGTCACGGACGGACAAAACCGGGTCGGCTACCTGCGGGGGATTGAATCCCTGCAACCCATGTTCCACCCGCTGGAACTCACGCCTGCACAACGGACGAAAGCCTCCATGTATATCGAGATACGCGATGCCTATTACCACCTTTATAACAACGAGGCGGAAACGCTGACGGCGAACCCCGCCCTGCGGGAGATGCTCAACCGGCTTTACGACAATTTCACCGAACGCTTCGGACGGCTCAATGACAAACGCAACCTCGACCTGATCAAGATGGACGCGCGGGGGACGGAGATTCTATCGCTGGAGCGTTACATCGACGGCAAGGCACGCAAAGCCGACATCTTCGAGCGTCCCGTGGCCTTCAATCCCGATGAGATCACGCACGCCGACGACGCTTCGGAGGCCCTTGTGGCCAGCCTGAACAAGTACGGCCGGGTGGAACCGCACTACATGGCCTCGCTCACGGGAACTACCGTGGAGGGAATACTCGGGGAACTGAAAGGACGTATCTATTACAACCCGGAAACGGACGGCTACGAGGTTGCCGACAAGTTCATCGCCGGCAATGTCATCGGGAAAGCCGAACGGATCGAGGCGTTCCTGCGGGAGAATCCCGACCACGCCCCGGCCCGGGAATCGCTGGAGGCTCTGCGCGAGGCGACGCCCAAACCCATCGCTTTCGACGACCTGGACTTCAACCTGGGCGAACGGTGGATTCCAAAAGGTGTTTACGAGCGTTTCGCCTCCTCGCTCTTCGATACGGAGGTGAAGATCACCTTCGCCTCCAACCTGGACGAGTACGGCGTGAAGGCGGAAGCGACGAACGTGAAGATCACGGAGCAGTATGCCGTCAGCGCGCAGACCCGTAAGTACAACGGCCTGCACCTTTTGAAACACGCCCTGCAAAACACTTCGCCCGACATCACCAAGACCGTCCTCAAATGGGTGGACGGCGAACGGCGGGAGGTCAAAGTGCGTGACGGGGAGGCCATACAGCTCGCCAACAGCAAGATAGACGAGATCCGGGGTGCTTTCCCCGAATGGCTGCGCGAGCAGTCGTCCGACTTCAAAGACCGCCTGACAGACCTCTATAACCGTACTTTCAACTGTTACGTGCGCCCGAAGTACGACGGGACGCACCAGGAATTCCCCGACCTCGACCTCAAGGGGCTGGGAATAGACAATCTGTATGACAGCCAGAAGGACGCGATATGGATGGACAAACTGCTCGGCGGCGGGATAATCGACCACGAGGTGGGCGGCGGAAAGACCCTCATCATGTGCTGCGGGGCCTACGAGAAGAAACGCCTCGGGCTGGCCAATAAACCCATGATTATCGGGCTGAAAGCCAACATCCATGAAATAGCCCGGACGTTCTGTACCGCTTACCCGATGGCCAAAGTCCTCTACCCGGGCAAGGAGGATTTCACGCCCCGGAAGCGTGAGCGCATCTTCCGGGAGATACGCAACAACGACTGGGACGCCGTGATCCTCTCGCACGAACAGTTCGGCATGATACCCCAGTCTCCGGAGATACAGCAGGAGATATTGCAGGCCGAGCTGGACTGTGTGGAGGAGAACCTCGAAGTGCTCAAAGCACAAGGCAGGGACGTTTCCCGCGCCATGATGAAAGGGTGTCAGAAACGCAAGGCCAACCTGGAAGCCAAGTTGCAGAAGGTGGCGCACGCGCTGGAAACACGCAAGGACGACGCCGTGGACTTCCGCCTCATGGGTATCGACCACCTCTACGTGGACGAGAGCCATAAATTCAAGAACCTGACTTTCACGACCCGGCATGACCGGGTGGCGGGCCTCGGAAATCCCGAGGGGTCGCAGCGGGCGCTCAACATGCTTTTCGCGCTGCGTACCATACAGCAGCGCACGGGCCGCGACCTGGGGGCGACGTTCCTCTCGGGAACGACCATCTCCAACTCGCTCACGGAACTGTACCTGCTTTTCAAGTACCTGCGCCCGAAGGAGCTGGAGCGTCAGAATATCCGCACCTTCGATGCCTGGGAGGCCATATTTGCCAAGAAAACCATCGACTACGAGTTTTCCGTGACCAACGAGGTCGTGCAGAAAGAACGGTTCCGATATTTCATCAAGGTTCCCGAACTGGCCATGTTCTACTCCGAGATTACAGATTACCGCTCGGCGGAGGATATAGGGATCGACCGACCGCAAAAGAACGAGATATTGCACAATATCCCGCCGACACCCCAGCAGACGGAGTTCATAGAACGACTGGTGCAGTTCGCCAAATCGGGCGATGCCACGCTCCTGGGCCGCCTGCCGCTCTCGGAGCGGGAGGAAAAGGCGAAAATGCTCATTGCCACAGACTACGCCCGCAAGATGTCGCTCGATATGCGTATGATAGACCCCGAACTATACAGCGACCACGTGGACAACAAGGCGAGCCACTGCGCCCGTATGATTGCCGGTTACTACCGCCGTTTCGAGGCGTACAAAGGTACGCAGTTCGTATTCTCCGACCTGGGAACCTACAAACCCGGAGCGGGGTGGAACGTCTATTCCGAGATACGGCGTAAACTCGCGGAGGATTACGGCATACCCCAAAGCGAGGTGCGGTTCATCCAGGAGGCGACCTCGGAAAAAGCGCGCAAGGAGATGATCGCCGGTATGAACACCGGAAAAATCCGCGTACTCTTCGGATCGACCGAGATGCTCGGGACGGGAGTGAACGCGCAGAAACGCTGCGTGGCGATACACCACCTGGACTGCCCCTGGCGTCCCAGCGACCTGGAGCAGCGCGACGGGCGGGGAATACGCACCGGGAACGAGATCGCCAAACTCCATGCCGACAACAAGGTGGACGTGATATTATACGCCGTCGAGAAGTCGCTCGACGCCTACAAGTTCGGGCTGTTGCACAACAAGCAACTGTTCATCCGCCAGCTCAAGACCAACAACATGGGAAGCCGTACCATCGACGAGGGGGCCATCGACGAAAAGAGCGGCATGAATTTTTCCGAGTATGTCGCCGTCCTCTCGGGAAATACAGACCTGCTGGACAAAGCCCGCCTGGAGAAGAAGATTGCCACGCTCGAAAGCGAACGCCAGGCATTCGTGCGCGGCAAATCATCGAGCCGCTACAAGCTGGAGCAGATCACGGAGAAGATAGAGAAGAACAACGACCTGATACGGCGTATCGGCAAGGATCTGGAACACTTCAAGGCCCGCGTCGAGTTCAACGAGGACGGCTCGTACCGCAATCCCGTGAAACTGAACGGGCTGGAAACCTCCGACCCCAAGCTCATCGGGAAACAGCTCAACCATATCGCCGAAACAGCACGCACGCTCGACAGGCTCGAACCCATCGGGAGCCTCTACGGGTTCGAGCTGCTCGTCCAGAGCGAAACGACCGGGAAAGACGGGCTCGACCTGGTGCAGAACCGTTTTTATGTCCGGGGTGAAGGGGATTATCTATACCAGTATAACTACGGGAATATCGCCTCCGACCCGCGACTGGCGGCGATGAACTTCATCCACGCGCTCGCGACCATCGAGCCGACACTGGAGAAATTCCGGAAAAAGAATGAGGAACTGGAGAAAGATATTCCCGTCCTGCGGGAAGTGGTGGAAAGTTCCTGGCGCAAGGAGCCCGAACTGACGGCCCTAAAAGCTGACCTGACGGAAATAGACCGCAGGATACAGCAAAGCCTCAAACCGATAGAAGAGAGCGAGGGAAAGGAGGCGGAGGAGGATAACGACGTGTGCCGGGAACGGCATGACACGGCGGAAGAGCTCCCGAAGGAAGACAACACGGCGGCCCGTATTCCTTCCCGGCTGCGGCAGATTGCCGACGCCTCCGGGGGGCGCATCGTGATCGCGGGCGTGGGCAGCCCGCCGGAGAACGGCCCTGCGAAGAAAGGGATCAAGATGTAAACGAAAAGCCGACGGAAGTACAGATTTCCATCGGCTTTTTTCATATGTCCGTGAGCGTTGTCGTCACACTTCCTGCAAGAGTGTTTGCAGCTCCTCCTGCGTGGGAAGATAGGTCATGTACTGGGCGGCGAAGACCTGCTTTTCATCTTCGGGCAGCGTATAACGGACGACCGCGTCGTTTTTCTCCGCGCAGAGGACGATACCCACCGGAGGGTTATCCCCGGGATTCATCAACTCACGGGTGTAGTAATTGACATACATCTGCATCTGCCCCAAATCCTGATGGGTCAGCTCCCCGGATTTAAGGTCTATTAAAACGAAACAACGGGCCAGGTAATTGTAAAAGACCAGGTCGATGTAGAAATGCTTGTCATCGAAGGAGATACGCTTCTGTCGCGCGACGAAGGCGAAGCCTTTCCCGAGTTCGAGCATCAAGCGCTGCAAGCGGCTGATGAGCAGTTGCTCCAGATCGGTTTCCAGAAAATGCTCTCCCTGCGGGATACCGAGAAACTCCAGGATATACGGGTCGCGGATGATCTCTTTGGGTTCGACACGTCCGGGTTCGGTACGGGAAATCTCCTCTTTCACAGCTTTCTTGTCTCGGCTGGCCAGCAGGCGGTCATAGAAAAGCGTGTTGATTTGGCGGTCGAGCTGCCGGACACTCCAGTTTTCCTTGACGCACTCGTGCAGGTAAAAATCACGGGCGGCATCGCCCGACACCTTGAGAAGCGTGCGGCAATGCGACCAGCTCAATTTATCACACAGCGTGTGATATTTCGGGTAGCACTGGTAAAACTGCCTCATGTACCGCAGGTTGGTGGCCGTGAACCCGTTTCCGAACTCCGCCACGAGCCGCCTGGAAAGGGTGTTGATGACAGCCTTGCCATATCCGGCACGGTCGGTTCCCTGCTGCTCGTACTCCACTATGTATTTCCCTACCTGCCAGTAAGCCCTCACGAGGGTCGAATTGACATGATGTATCACCTTCGCGCGCGCTTCCTGCAAGATATGGCGCACATTATGCAGCAGCTCTTCCTCCCCTTTGTCGGCAGGATATATTTTATCAGTTTCTTTCATTGCTTCATTATTATATAGGCTTCATTCAGCAAACATACTGATTTTACGGCAAATATCGAGCGGTTGTACCGCCTTGTCGTGCCTTATTCCATGTATCTCCGCGTTTTTCCATGACGCCGGACTCTCGGGACAGGGCCTAACCGGAACCGGCAGGACGATCCTTTTTCAGCTTGCGGAAATTACTGAAGTTACGCTCGATGAACCGCAGGACGTCCGATTCCCGGTAGAAGGTCTTGTGATAGATCATCTCGTAAGGCAGCTCTCCCGAGGTGCGGTAACGCTGGAGTGTGCGCTTGCTGATATTGAGCATACGGCACAGGTCGTAATTGTCCAGAAGACGCTCCCCGTCAGGCAGGATGGAAAGCGGTTGCTCCACGTCCCCCGCGCACAGCTTCTCGATACGTTCCAGCCGTTCCGAGAGCCGCTGCATCCATCCGTCGAAATATTCCTTGTCCAGAAACATGGCCTACTCCTTTGGTTGGTTCTTGCGCCGCACGGAACGCTCCTTCAGCACACGGCGGATTTCCGTGAGGGAATAATACAGCTTCCGGTTGATGGCCGAATAGGTGATCACGTGATCCGAGCGGAGGCGTTGAAGGGTACGCCCGCTGATACCCAGGTAACGGCAGACCTGCTCGCCGTCCATCCATTCGTCGTTTATATACTCCTTATTCCATGCACGCCCCTTTTCAGGGAGAGAGGCGATTGCAGCCTCTATTTTCTCTATACGCCCGACAAGCTCGTTATAGGCTCGCGAACCGATCACTATGATTTTCATACTCCTTTGTTTTTTAGTCTGTTACAAAGGTCGGGCTTATATGGACAGCTTAAAACGAGGTCGGTACGACTTTTTTTTGATAATTTGCAGTGAACTGATTCTCAACGGTTCATGCGGTGAAGAAGGCAGTGTTTTTTACCGAAATCCGCGGCCCGTACTCGGTATTTTTATGGGCAGAAATGCGATAGAATACTGTGATTCAACGCTTAACGGTGTTCTAATCCGGACGGGGCTACAACGGAACACCCGTATCGGCTCCTTATACGGGTGCAAATACGGGCGTTCGGGAAAGTTCCTTTCGAGAGTTACGGGGGAAAACCGACCTCGGTTCTTTTGTTATATACAACGCTGATTATCAGTGTTTCTATAAGGAATAGAGTGCTTTACCGGTTCATATTCTACTCGGAATTGCCGTTTTTCTTGTTTCGCTTCCACGTCTGCATACGTTTAAGCAGGGCCTCTTTCGCCTTGTCAAGCCACGGTGTCGGGTTGTTTCGGATTTTCATATCGCAGAATGTCCTCGAAAGGTTCATGTCGAGGTGTACGTTGAAAGCGTTGGAAATGTAGCTGGCAAGTTGCGTGAGTGGCACATTGCCGAAACAGCCTTTACTGTCGAGCAGGTAAATAAGTTCCGTCAGATCCGTCTTCGAGTCCTGCCATGTCGGACGCACGTCAGACAATGGCAGAACCATGTTCCGGAGGTTCGTGCTCTCCAGTGATTCCAATTCGCCCATAAGATAAACCGACAACATATCGTTGGCCAGGATTTTCGCCACCTTGAAATCCGCGTTTGTCGAAAACTGCGGGTCGAGTTCATAGTAGAAGGTTTCCAGGTATTGCTCCGTGTCGGTCTGCCCGCGCAGGAAATAGAGGCTGTCCAGGTGTGTAGCGCCGCTGCGGAAATAGCGGATAAAGTCAAGGCGTTTCTGCGTGTACGCGTTGATGGCCCGAACATGGGCGTCCAGGTACTCCCGTTGTGCCTCGATACTTCCTACCGGACGGTTCATCTCGATATTGTAGAGCTTGCGGTAATAGATCAGACGGCAAAAAAGACGGGGTTTGATTTCTTTGAAGAACTTTATTTCCTCGTCATCGTTTTGAAAACGGTAGCCGATGATATATTGTTTCAAACGGTCGAACGCTTCTCCCAGGACACGTGACGCTTCAAGCGACTTTTTCAACACGTCGGTATCCCGCGATTCGATACGTTCGATACTCCGCAGGACTTCGCTGTTTAATTTTTCTATAAATGCAATCATAATCCGTCTTGTTACTTTCGCGTATAAAGTTAGCGAATCGAAAAACCGGCGGATTACGATTTTTATCTTTCTCTTCGTTTTTTTATCACGAGGCCGATTTTAATGTCAGATCCGGCCTTCCTGGCGGATGGAAGTGGGATTGCTCCCCATATTCCGCTTGCAAAAGTCCGTAAAGTGGGATTGGGCGGAGAAACCGCACATGTAGGCTATTTCCTGCAACGTGTAGTGTGTCGTCCGCAGCAACTCCCCGATACGTTCGATACGGCGCTGACGTAACCACGAGGAGGCCGAGCAGCCGAAAACCCGCTGGAAACGCCGGCGGAAGGTAATCGTGCTGGAATACCCGCAAACCCCGGCGAGTTCCGTGACGTTATCCGAGGCAAGATAATTCGATTTGACACGGGAGATGAACTCGTAATCGTCCCCCAGGTGCAACAGCTCCTCGAACTCCCCGACATCGGCGGGAGTGAGATGTTCATAAGAGGCGTCGAGCATTTTCAGCATGACAGCAGCGTTACATTCAACGGGCATACCCAATGTCTTACGGGCTTCACGCAGGTAATTCTTAAACCGCAGCCGCAGCGTGTCGTGATGCGGGTAGGAACACTGGAACAGAATGGTGCAGACCGTCCGCAGTTCATCGACACAACAGTAGCCGAAATACCACGTTACAAGACGCTCGACGTAATGGACGGCATGAAACTCCTCCGAAAGCATCAGAAGAAGCAGGAACGGGGTGAAATCCTGGTATTCCCCCGTTATGGGACGGGGTGCTTCGTCAAGCAAGGAGGCAATGTCCCGCATCAGAAGAGAATCTCCCGAGTACGCTTTTATTTGTTCGGAACTGCGGGCATAATCCCGGTAACGCGATATGACCGCCGACAAAGCATTGAACTTCACGGCGTGAACGCCTTCTATAAAGGAAGGGCGAAGACTGTTGTAAATGGATAAGTCGGTTTGCATAAGTCATTTCTATAAAACGGAGCCGCATCCCCTTGTTGCCAAAGCTCCGCAAGTCGTTACTTATGAACCGCTTGGAACACGGTACGAATCCTAATTACAAATATATCGCATCCGACAATCCGGAACAAATATCAGCAGGCAAAAATGAAAATAAACCTCGTTATTTTTGATTTTTACCTGCAATAATATTATATTTGCAAACAAATAAGAGTTGTTTGACAGCATGAGAAATATAGTGTATCAAAGCACTTTACCAATTTCTTATCCGTTGCCTATTCTCATGCGAGTTTCTTTTAATCTATTTGTAGTCAATTAAATACCTTCAGACTACATCAAATATACAAAGTTTATTTATTCATAAACAAGGAATAACCGAAGAACTGGCAGAGATTCTACAAGTTGTGCTATCAGCAAAGAACAATTTCAATATTTTTTATGTTTATATAAATAAAGATAAACTTAAAAATAGAACGACTTATGATTTATGATTTCTTATTCCCCACAAAATCGAATACAACAAAAGTGTCTTTGTTGCTATTGGCTGTCCGGATCATCTTCGGCATATTATTAATGAACCATGGTATCCAAAAATGGAGTAGTTTCCAAGAGTTGTCAACTGTATTTCCTGATCCGCTTGGAATAGGAAGTCCCCTGTCTCTCGGATTAGCTATTTTTGGTGAACTTGTGTGTTCAATGGCATTTATTGTAGGCTTCTTGTATCGCTTAGCCATGATCCCGATGATTTTCACGATGATAGTAGCTTTCTTTATAGTTCACGCAAATGACGTATTTGCTGTTAAAGAACTAGCTTTCATTTATTTAGTGGTATTCATATTGATGTATATTGCCGGTCCGGGTAAATTTTCAATAGACCATATCATAGGAAACGAATTGTCAAGACGAAAATCAAGAGCATACAAAAATTAGAAATAATCCCCCTGATTAATTAAAAAATATTATATTTGCATACTTGTATGAGAGAAATTATCAATATTTTTTATTAATCAAAAATGTTTTAACATGAAAAGAGGGAAACTGACTTTAGTCGCAGTAGTGCTTAGCGGTAGCTTATTATTCAGTTCTTGTGTAGGATCATTCAGTTTATTCAACCGCCTGTCTTCTTGGAATCAATCAGTTGGAAACAAGTTTGTAAACGAACTCGTATTCCTTGCTTTCAACATTGTTCCGGTTTATGGCGTAGCTTACCTGGCTGATGCTTTAGTTATCAATTCTATCGAATTCTGGAGTGGTTCCAACCCAATGGCTAATGTAGGTGACGTAAAGAAAGTAAAAGGAGAGAACGGCAACTACATGGTGAAAACTCTTGAGAATGGATATTCTATTACTAAAGAAGGCGAAACTGCTTCAATGGATTTGATCTACAACAAAGAAGCTAACACATGGAACGTCGTTGCAAATGGTGAAAGCGCTGAATTAGTAAAAATGAACAATGACGGCACTGCTGATTTGTTCTTACCGAATGGCGAAAAGATGAATGTAACGTTAGATGCTCAAGGCATGCTGGCAGCACGCCAAGCTACAATGAGCAATCTTATGTTTGCCGCCCGCTAAAAATTAAAAAAAATACGAAGGAGATGAAACTACTTATTGAAGTTTCATCTCCTTTTTCAATCTCATCTTCCATCCAGCATCTTTTTATACTATGAATAAACTATATACACTTATCTATTCTGTCCTAATATTCACTTGCCTGTCCTGCCAGCAACAAACTCCTCAAACTCAAATAGAACAAACAGCTATAGATTTCTGCGAAGCCTTCTATAATTTCAATTACCCGGCCGCCAAAGCATGGAGTACACCTTCTTCCCTGTCCTATCTTAGCTTTTTAGCGTCCAATGTCCGACAGACTCACCTTGATCTGCTCAAAACACGAGGTGCTGCGAAAGTTTCTATTATATCCAGTAAGATAGATGCTAATTCAGAGGAAGCAACGGTTGTTTGCCAAATAAAAAATACATTCGTCATTAATCCTGTTGAAGGAAAAATAGAATATATGAGCTCTCTGCAAGATACCCTCCAATTTGTAAGAGAAAATAATAAATGGCTGGTTAGAAAGGATATCCCACAGCAAAATGGAAAGCAAAGTCACGACTAAATTTAGGATGAATAATCGGGAAATGTTCTTTCTTCGTTTCATAGGCGGGATTGACAGCTTTCATACCTCCATCAAAACGAAGGATAAAGAAATCTAAATCCAGGCGAAGCCCTAGTCCATAGGCCACGGCTATTTGCTTATAAAACTTGTCAAACTTGAAAACTCCTCCCGGTTGGTTGGCATAACTCCGGATGGTCCAGATATTACCCGCATCAATAAATGCCGCTCCCTGAAATTTCCAGAATAATTTGCTTCGGTATTCAATGCTGGCATCCAGCTTAATATCTCCCGATTGATCGAGCAAATTTCCATTTCCGGCAAAAGAACCCGGTCCCAAATCGCGAACAGCCCATCCGCGAACACTATTGGCTCCACCGGAGAAATATTGTTTCTCAAACGGAATCGTTTTTGCATTTCCATAAGGTACAGCTATTCCTACACCGGCATGAAACGCAAAGGAGTTACGATGGTCGATTCTGATATTCTTGGCAAAATCAAACTCTCCTTTCAGATATTGAGCATAAGGAATTCCCAAAATAGCGTATTCACCATTACTATTCTTCCGAATATTGGTAGCCTTAGACAGGGCATACATTATATTTCCCGCCGACTCGAAATTAAAACGGATGGAATATGAATTAGATGCAATCGTATTATTGATAATAGACCCTCCCACGCTATTATAATTATAGCTATATCCCATATTTACAATCAATCGATTCTGATAATTATACTGGAAAATATGGTTCTGCCCTTTATTAATATAATCTTCTTTAAACCTGTCAGAAATACGAGGCAAATATAGAAAAGCAATATTAATCAAATCAATACGGTGTTGTATCTTCTGACGTTGCGTCCACTTGTAGCTCCAGTTGGCAGAAGCCATCGTACGTAGGAATTCCGGGCGCAACTGATAATTATATTGCAAACCAAACTCTGTTGTCGCCCTGATTTTCCGTTTAAAATCAGAGGAAATGAAAGGGAACAGGAAATTAGGGAAGTTGATACTCGTTTCTACCCCGTATTCTGTATAGTTATTATTCGAATAACCTGCCTGAAGTCCGGAAATGACTTCATACGCTCCACGGAATTTTATCATAAAAGTTTCTGATCCGCGAAAAAGGTTCCTGTTTTGGAAAGAGACGGAAGCTGCCGCTCCCAAGTCACCGGCAGAATTAGTTCCCTCTACCTCGAAAGCTACTGATTTATGCTTGCTCTTGGTCAGCATCACATAGCAATCGAGCATCGTTGAATCTCCTATTTGAGTCTCAATAAAACGGATATTCGTATATTTCAATGCCGATAAACGTCCAAAACTGGAATAGGTCTGCTGCACATCGCGCTCATTATACAGATCACCGGAAGCAAACCGAAGGTTATCCGTAAGAACTTTAGGACGCAAATAGAGTTTATCCTTATAGTAAATCGGATATCCCTTATAATGCACCGAATCATTGATGTCCACACTGCTCATTGCCGAGGACTGCAAAACATCATAATCCGTAATAAAATTAATCTTATTGATCCAATATTGCCGATGTGCTCTTGCCGAATCATTCGCATGAGCTTTATACATCTGCAAATGTTGAGTCAGATCTACATTATAAGTATTACGAACGGTGTCGGCAGTATATCCGATATAATCCTTATTAAACTTATAGTAACCGTTCCGAAGTAACTTATTTGTGATACGTTGCCTGTCCGCGTCCAATACATTCACATCAAAATACATTCCTTCCTTCAGCAAACTTCTGGCAGAATCCTGTTTGAGAAGCGCAGCTATTTTAGGATCATAAATATCATATTTGATAGATTGAACAACGTATGGCTTGCCTGCCGTTACGTCATAATAGACTTTAATCTTTTTCTTTTTTACTTTGGTCGAACGTTTCACTGTTGCCGCCATATATCCCATATTATGCACAGCCTTAGTGATCTCTTCTTCAGAACGTTGCGCTTCGTCCTCGCTATATATTACGGGAGCATCCCCTATTCTTCTCAAGAACTTATTCCCCCATTTGGTCGAATCACGCCCCGACAGATTGTATACATAAAGTTGGGTCTTTATCAGACTGAACCACTTGGCATTAGGATTTTGGCGAACATACATGCGCAAGGAAGAAGGCCGTATATTTTTTTGGTCCGTACGAATTTTGACTTCATCCAGCAAATAAGATCCATCCGGCACAAACTTAGTGGTAGTACACGAAGCAAGTGACAAGACAGCAGCAGAAGCAAGCAAACAAAGAAAATTTCTCCTCATACGGTTTTACATCGATAGCATGAAAAATGCGCCTACAAAGATAAATTATATTTTCCGACGGGGAAAATAATTTAAGAAAAAGACGAAGAAAGTAAGGGTAGATTGGAAATATCTTTATAGCTTTGCAAAAGAATATCAAATCTATGGCATCATTAAGTAAAAACAAAATAAAGTATATCCACTCGCTGGAACTGAAGAAAATACGTAAAGAAGAGCGGGTATTTCTGGCTGAAGGTCCTAAATTGGTAGGTGATTTACTCGGACATTTTCCCTGTCGTTTTTTAGCAGCCACTCCCTCCTGGTTTCAGGAGCATCCGGGTATTGACGCAAGTGAACTGGTAGAAGTTTCACAGGAAGATCTTTCACGAGCCAGTTTATTGAAAACTCCCCAACAGGTACTTGCCATTTTCGAACAACCACAATATACTTTGGATCCGGAGGCAGTTCGTTCATCACTTTGCCTTGCATTGGACGATGTACAAGATCCCGGAAATCTGGGTACCATTATCCGTCTGGCCGACTGGTTTGGCATCGAACATATTATCTGCTCGCAGAATACGGTAGATGTATATAACCCTAAGACCATACAAGCCACTATGGGTGGAATTGCCCGGGTGAAAGTACATTATACCTCCCTCCCCGATTTTATCCGGTCGCTCGGAGATACTCCTGTGTTCGGTACATTCCTGGATGGAAAAAATATGTATGAACAACCATTGTCGACCAATGGCTTGATCGTAATGGGAAATGAAGGGAATGGCATAGGGAAAGAGGTAGCCACATTAATCAACCGAAAATTATATATCCCCAATTACCCGGCAGGCCAAGAGACATCCGAGTCTCTGAATGTAGCCATTGCTACCGCAGTAATCTGTGCCGAGTTCCGTCGACAGGCTGCATGGAAGTAAAATCAAAAGGATAAAATAAATAAGGGAATAAAGCTTCCCCCTTCTTTTCTGCTTCCTGCAGATACTCATTAAAACATTGGGAAGATTGATTCGAAACACTGGGAAGATTGATTTGAAACACTGGGATGTTTTTTAAAATCATCCCAGTGTTTTTTATTTCTTCCACCTGACTTTCAGAAAGCAGCACAATCACTCCCGGCATCCATTCAACCGATTCAATCTCTTCGGTCAATGGGAACACACCTCGGACAACTCCTTCGTCAGTGATCTCCACTACCTGCTGCTTCATATATCCGACGGCAGGTATCAGCAAATAATGAGAAGCAAAGCGTTTCATTACAATCAGTTGTTTGAACGTCTTTGTTGTTGCTTCCTGCGTTGATTCATCTGGCGTTCTTTTCTTTGCTCTATCCGTTCCTTTTGGATATGCTGTTCCACCTGAATCTGCTCCGGCTTCTTCTCACGATGAGTTCCCGTACGACGACGGTTCATCTCTTCCGGTGTCAGACGCTGAATGTCATCTTTATTCTTGTCTATGATCTTATGTAAAGAGTCGGCATTTTCTTTAGTAGCTATCTTCTTCAAAGAATCCACTTTCAATGCTTCTATCTTATTCAAAGAATCGCGTACGGCAAATGCGAGCGTATCCGTACAATGATAACGAGTCATCATGAAACGGTCGGCCAATACTGCTCCGCCTTTTTCCTGGCTATCCATCGGATAATAAATGAAACCTTTTATTTCTTTCATCGAACCTAATGTGTCTGCAAACAAACGAATTTGTTGCACACCCGGTTCAGTCACCGTTTTCCAATGATTGATCGTATCTTTTTCGTAAATCACCTGCATAGCCATAGTGACACCTCTTAAAGAGTCGGCAAGCATCGGCTCCAGGAAACGATACCGCACTTCCCATACCAATGTATCCCGGTCTTTGTAGTTAGAGTCGGTCGGCAAAGTAAATACATATTGATTATCCATCATTTCACCGGTCAAACGTACCATACGCTGCCACGGCCAGACATCGATGCTATCACCCTGCTTAGTCATTTTCGGTTTCTTATCACGCTTGGCTATCAGGTCGCCAACAAGTTCCTGTTCGTCTTTCAAGCGTTTTTTCACCTTATCATAAATTTTCGATAAAATCTCTGTGTTACGGGTATACCAAACCATGGATGAATCAAATGCAGCTTGTGTAGTCCCGTATTTCTTGAAAACGGCGTCGATATACAATGCTTTCTTATAGTTCTCACTATAAGGCAAATTATCTCCCATAGACTTTGCCACATGATAATCATACAGCAAATTCTCCATCTTCGATTCCGAGATTACATCACTGGGTCTTTTCACTTTACACCCGGCTACCGCAAAAACGAACATGCAGATGAGACACAGATGAAACCGAAATTTATTTTTCATGATCCGTAGCTTCCTTTTTATCTTTATCCAGCGAATGATAAGACTCATTCAAATATTTACTATAAAAGAGTAACAAGGCAATGATACCGCAACTGATAGCGGCATCCGCAAAATTAAAGATCGGACTAAAGAATATAAAATGCTCTCCACCCACAAACGGCATCCATGTAGGCCAGTTTGTATCTATAATCGGAAAGTAAAACATATCCACCACTTTTCCGTAAAACCAGGTAGAATATCCACCACCTTCGGGCATGAAACTGGCAATCTGCGAATGAGTGCTTTCATTGAAAATAACTCCATAGAACACGCTATCTATGATGTTCCCCAAAGCACCGGTCAGAATAAGAGCCACACAGACGATATAACCTGTTTTGAACCCTTTCTTTATGATTTTATAGAGATACCACCCTATCAATGCTACCGCAACAATGCGGAATGTTGTCAGGAATAACTTGCCGAAGATTTCCATACCGAAAGCCATCCCGTTGTTTTCGGTGAAATAGATATAAAACCAATCGGTCACACGTATACTTTCGTGCCAGTACATGTGAGTTTTAATCCAGACCTTGATGATCTGGTCAATAATCAATACGGAAAAGATAACGAGAAGGGCAATTCTCCCCTTCGTGAATAGTTTCTTCATGTGTTTATTATAAGTTAAACATAACGAGCTACAAGTGCCGTGCGTAAACTTTGCGCAGCTACTTGTAGCTCGTTACCTGTAGCCTACTTGCTATCTGTTATTTTTTACCACTGTTCTTTGCTTCAATGCTTAATGTAGCATGAGGAACAGCACGCAGACGTTCTGCCGGAATCAACTTTCCGGTTTCACGGCAAATGCCGTACGTTTTATTCTCAATACGTACCAAAGCAGCTTGTAATCCTTGGATAAACTTCAGCTGACGTTGTGCCAGTCGGGTCGTTTCTTCCTTGGAGAGCGTATTAGCTCCTTCTTCCAATACTTTATACGTAGGAGATGTATCGTCGGTATCATTACCGTCCAGTCCCATCAAACTTTTCTTCAACTGTTCATAGTCACGTTGTGCCAATTCCAGTTTCTCCATAATAATGGCACGGAATTCCTCGAGTTCCGCATCCGAATATCTAGTCTTTTCTGCCATAACTTTACAATTTTAAAAGGTTAATCAATATAGTATTAGTCTTTTATCACGTTCACAAACAATGAGAAGTCGTCAAACTCCAGCATTGTTCCGTCTTTCACTTCATCTACAAGTTCAAGAGATGTGCCTAAAACCTGGTTACAAATATAATCTTTATTTTCATTTACCGCATCATCTGTTTGCGTATTTTTCGAGATTGTTATTTTTATTTTGTCTGTAATCTCGAAGCCGCTTGACTTACGTATATTCTGAATACGGTTCACCAGTTCACGGGCAATACCCTCGCGACGCAGTTCTTCGGTAATGGTCACTTCAAGCGCTACTGTCAGTTTGCCTTCATTGGCAACCAACCATCCCGGAATATCTTCACTAAAGATCTCGACATCTGATGCTTCAATAACAGCTTCCGCACCATCCAGATTTAATGTATACTTTCCGTTTTTCTCCAATTCACCGATGGCTTCCTGTGACATTTCTGCAACAGCAGCAGCTACTGCTTTCATTTGCTTGCCAAATTTCGGTCCCAGTTTCTTAAAGTCACATTTCACTTTTTTCACCAATACACCGGCTGCACCATCAACGAATCTGACTTCTTTTACATTCACTTCATTCATAATCAGGTTCTTCACAGCTTCGATATGAGCTTTCTGCTCTTCATCTACCACCGGAACCATGATACACTGCAGCGGTTGGCGTACCTTGATATTCACCTTGCGGCGCAATGCCAACACCATAGATGTAACATCCTGTGCCATTTGCATGCGGGCTTCCAGTTCCTTGTCTATCATTTCTTCCTGATATTTCGGGAATTCGGCAAGATGGACAGAAACTACATTGTCGCGTCCTGTTGCTGTAATCAAGTCAGTATACAACCGGTCTGCATAGAACGGAGATACAGGAGCCATCAGTTTGGCAACTGTTTCGAGACAAGTGTACAATGTCTGATAAGCAGACAATTTATCCTGTGTAAATTCACCACCCCAGAAACGTTTACGATTCAGGCGAACATACCAGTTGGACAAATTATCATTCACAAAATCAGAAATCAAACGTCCTGCCTTTGTCGGTTCATATTCATTATAGCATGTATCTACCTCCTTTATTAATGTATTCAATACAGACAAGATCCAACGGTCGATCTCCGGACGTTCTGCCATCGGTACATCCGCTTCTTTATACTCAAATCCGTCTACATTCGCATAAAGCGCAAAGAATGAATACGTATTATATAAGGTACCGAAGAATTTACGGCGAACTTCTTCCACTCCTTCAACGTCAAATTTCAGGTTATCCCACGGAGAAGAATTGGTAATCATGTACCAACGCAACGGGTCGGAACCATACTTTTCAATCGTAGTAAACGGATCGACAGCGTTATTCAAACGCTTGGACATCTTGTTACCGTTCTTATCGAGTACCAAACCGTTAGAGATAACAGCTTTGTAGGACACGCTGTCAAATACCATGGTAGCAATAGCATGCAAGGTAAAGAACCAACCACGAGTCTGGTCCACTCCTTCTGCGATAAAGTCAGCCGGATATACCTGACGGTTATCCAACAGTTCTTTATTTTCGAACGGATAATGGATCTGCGCGTATGGCATAGCACCCGAATCGAACCATACATCAATCAAGTCTGATTCACGCTTCATCGGTTTGCCGTCTTTCGATACCAATATGACGTCGTCTACATAAGGACGGTGAAGATCAATCTTATCATAATTTTCTTCCGAATATTGACCCGGCACGAAACCTTTATCCTTGTATGGATTGGATTTCATAAATCCGGCAGCTACCGATTTCTCGATTTCATTATAAAGTTCTTCTACAGATTCGATGCATATCTCATCCGTATTATCTTCTGTACGCCAGATAGGTAATGGAGTACCCCAATAACGAGAACGGCTAAGGTTCCAGTCATTCAGATTTTCCAGCCACTTGCCGAAACGGCCGGTTCCGGTAGATTCCGGTTTCCAGTTGATGGTTTTATTCAATTCCATCATTCGCTCCTTGCAAGCGGTAGAACGGATAAACCAGCTATCCAATGGATAATAAAGTACCGGTTTGTCTGTACGCCAGCAGTGCGGATAGTTGTGGACATGCTTTTCTATCTTGAAAGCCTTGTTGTCTGCTTTCATCATCATGGCAATGACAATATCCAAAGATTCGGCTGCTTGCGCAGCTTTCTCATCGTATTTGCCATCCACCATAAATTGAGGATCATAAGCATTTTTCACCCATGCACCCTGATATTCTTTATATTTATCTACATCAACACATTCTTTTACGAAATTCTCATCCAGCTCATTCAACAGATAGAATTTACCAGTCAGATCCACCATCGGACGAGTTTCGCCTTTCTTATTAATCATGAACAATGACGGGATTCCTGCAGCACGTGCCACATTCGCATCATCCGCACCAAATGTAGGTGCAATGTGAACGATACCTGTACCGTCTTCTGTCGTTACATAATCACCCGGTATCACACGGAAAGCCTTATCACTAGGCTTCCAGTTGCCATCTTCGGATACCTCAACCGGTTTCACCCAAGGGATCAACTGCTCATATTCCATACCGACAAGATCAGTGCCTTTGTATTCGGCAATCACTTTAAATGGTACAAGTTTATCTCCGGCTTTGTAGTCCTCCAATTTCAGATCAGCAGCTTTTGCATTGAAGTGTACATTCAATAAAGCTTTTGCCAGAACCACTGTTATAGGTTCTCCGGTATAAGCGTTGTAAGACTGTACAGCCACATAGTCTATTTTGGGTCCTACGCAAAGAGCCGTATTTGAAGGTAATGTCCATGGAGTAGTTGTCCAGGCGATAAAATAAGGAGTTCCCCATTCCGTCATTTCCGGTTTAGGATTCTTCATTTTAAATTGGGCAACGGCCGTTGTATCTTTTACATCCCGATAACAGCCCGGTTGATTCAACTCATGTGAGCTCAATCCTGTTCCTGCAGCCGGTGAATACGGCTGGATCGTATATCCTTTATACAACAATCCTTTTTTATGCAGTTGCTTCAATAGCCACCATAATGTCTCAATATAGCGATTATCATACGTGATATAAGGATGCTTCATATCCACCCAATATCCCATCCGATGAGTCAGGTCTTCCCACTCCTTGGTATATTTCATCACGTCTTTCCGACAAGCCGCATTGTAGTCGGCAACAGAGATTTTCTTACCAATATCTTCTTTTGTGATACCTAATGCCTTTTCTACACTTAGTTCCACAGGCAGTCCGTGCGTATCCCATCCGGCTTTACGCTTCACCTGATAACCCTTCATCGTTTTGTAGCGACAGAAAATGTCCTTAATGGTACGAGCCATTACATGGTGAATACCCGGCATACCATTAGCCGAGGGAGGTCCTTCGAAAAACACGAACGAAGGACAGCCATCACGTTCTGTCATACTCTTGGCGAAAACCTGGTTCTCGTCCCATTTCTTCAGCACATCTTTGTTCACCTGCGAAAGGTCAAACTGCGAATATTCAGTAAATCTCTTACCCATAGCTGTCTACGATTTTACTATTTACAATTTACAATTTGAGGGGTATCCCCATTTTTAAGGGTGCAAATTTACAAAAACATTTGTTTAGTTGAGCAAAAAGCTAGGACTTTTAATCGGATTCGTGTGAAGTTAACGATTATAAACCGCCTACAGCCTAAACAAAACAGGTATCTCCTTGTTTTAGTGGGAAACCTAAAAGCACTTTAACTTATGAATTACGGTATTAGCATTTTATTCAGAGCAATCCCTTTGGCGATGGCTATTTTTTGCTTCGGATACGGAGCGTTTATTTATGGTTATGGAGATGACGGGAGTCGTGTTGTGGCCGGTCCTGTTGTGTTTTCACTCGGTATGATATGCATTGCACTGTTTTGCACGGCTGCCACTATCATCCGGCAAATCATACATACTTATAATAAATCGGCCAAATACATTTTGCCGGTTATAGGCTATCTGGCAGCCATCATTACTATTATTGGAGGTATCTGCATTTTCAGTAATGCCACTTCCACCTCTGCATTTGTTGCAGGACACGTTATCACCGGCGTTGGATTTATTACCACTTGTGTAGCTACCGCCGCCACCTCTTCTACCCGATTCTCTTTAATTCCGAGGAATTCAAAAGCGACAAGTAATGAAGTTCCGGAAGGAGCTTTTTCCCTTAATCAGAGACGGGCATTGGTCATTGTTGCCATCATCGTTTCGCTGATCGCATGGATATGGGCATTTGTATTATTGGGCAACAGTCATTCTCATCCTGCTTATTTTGTGGCGGGGCATGTAATGGTCGGTCTGGCATGTATTTGTACCAGTTTGATTGCACTGGTAGCTACCATAGCACGCCAGATACGTAATGATTATTCAGAAAAAGAACGGAATAAATGGCCGAAACTGGTTTTATTAATGGGATCTATCTCTTTTGTATGGGGATTATTCGTGATTTTGGCGGATTCCGGAAGTGCAAACGGTACCACCGGATATATTATGCTCGGGTTGGGGTTAGTATGTTACAGTATTTCCAGCAAAGTAATCCTGCTGGCTAAGATATGGAGGCAAGAGTTCAAATTAGCCAACCGTATTCCTATGATTCCGGTATTTACGGCATTGGCTTGTCTGTTCCTGGCGGCTTTTGTATTCGAGCTTGCTACTATACATGCTGATTATTTCATTCCGGCACGTGTTTTGGTAGGTCTCGGAGCTATTTGCTTTACGCTGTTTTCTATCGTTAGTATATTGGAGAGTGGCACGTCTTCCAAATAAAAAAGTATTCTATAAAAAGGGCGTCACTATATGCCCCGGATAGTGACGCTATCCAAGGCATATAGTGACGCTATCCGGACAGCATAGCGTCACTCTTTTTATTTCTTGTATCTCACCTCATACAGGTCATTCCTGCGGTCTTTCAAGTTGCGTACACTACCATAAGTATGCAGTTCGTTCAGCAAATCCAGATCAACATCCGATACCAAAATCATTTCGGTGTTAGGAGTTGCCTCCGCCCTCTTTCCGTCCGTTGGAAAAGCAAAGTCGCATGGGGTAAATACCCCCGATTGGGCATATTGAATATCCATATTGTGCACACGGGGAAGATTTCCTACACTTCCGGCAATGACTACAAAACATTCATTCTCGATGGCACGTGCCTGCGCACAAACACGAACACGGGAATAGGCATTCTGGGTATCTGTCAGGAAAGGAACAAATAATATCTGCATTCCCTGATCTGCCATCAGGCGGGAAAGTTCGGGGAACTCGACATCATAGCAGATCAAAACTCCAATCTTTGCACAGTCCGTGTCAAAAGTATTCAGAAGTTTACCACCATTAAGTCCCCAACTTTTTATTTCATCGGGAGTGACGTGTAATTTCTCGTACATTTCGTAGGTTCCATCCCGTCGGCAAAGGAAACCTACATTATAAAGCAATCCGTCCTCTTTTACGTATGGCATACTCCCGGTTATAATGTTGATATTATAGCTAATAGCCAGATTCATAAACCGTTCCCGAATTTCATCCGTATATTTCGCCAATCCGCGAATAGCCTGCGATTCTCCTTTATCGTTATACTTCGACATCAAAGGAGCATTGAAATATTCCGGGAAAAGAACAAAATCACTTTTATAATCGGAGACTGCATCCACAAAGAATTCTACTTGTTCGAACAGGTCATCCAACGTTTTATAACTACGCATCTGCCATTGCACCAATCCTACGCGAACCGTAGTTTTGGGACTGATATATTCTTGTGTAGGTGGCTGATAATAGATATTATCCCACTGCAGCAAACAAGCATAATGTTTTGATTCTTCATCATTTGGCAGATAATTAGTCATTACCTTACGAACGTGAAAATCATTCGACAACTGGAAAGTAAGTACCGGATCATAAATCTCGCGTTGACGTACCCGTTCGATATATTCTTTCGGACGCATTTTGTCAGCATATTTATGATAATTCGGGATACGTCCGCCAAACATGATTGCTTTCAGATTCAATGTTTCGCAAAGCTCCTTACGATATTCATACATACGACGTGCGAGACGCAAACCACGATAGCCCGGGTGGATGAATACTTCAATGCCATACAGGATATTTCCTTTAGAGCTATGTGTATTGAATGTTTCCTTACCCGTAACCTGTGCATACGTATGATCGTTCTTTACTTTATCATAATCAACAATAATAGAAAGAGCACAACCAACTATTTTATCGTCAACGACTGTGACGATCTGACCCTCCGGAAAGATTTTAATCAACTTCTGTATCTGCTCACGAGTCCAAAATACATCGCTACCGTCAGAATAAACACGGGTAAACGATTGGGATAGTTGTACATAATCTTCTATTTGCAGATTGCGTATCTGCACTTTATTAATTTTTATCGGATGTTGTTCCATAACAATACGTGTTTTTATATAAAGACTGTGCAAAGGTACTGTTTATCTTTATACATTGTCATTGCAAAATTAAAAATGCATTATACTTAATTTTAATACATGCTTCAGAAATGGCTACAGCACTTTAACATCACATAATTTTCATACAAATTCTTGCGCCGTTTAATTTGCGACTTCCGAAAATTATCGTACATTTGCAACGCATAACATTTTATACCCACAGAAGCAGTGAACCTGCTTCAACTCCAGTAGCAGGCATTTTTATGCCTGTTGCTGCCGTAGATACGCGGTTTCGTACCCCCGTGGGGAACGTTAATGCGTCCCCAGCTTCTGTGGAGTGTTATGCAACGGGAAAGGCGGAACCGTTTTTTTATTCCCGCCTATCTTAAAACCGTTGTATCATGCATGAAGAACAAAACAATGCACCTGTAAAAACCGTTCGAAGCAATCGGCAGGAAGCTAATTTTCCTAATCTGGAAGAAAAAGAAAACCTAAAACAGTTTTATTTAGCCCAATCACGACGACTATGCCCTACCGTATCAGTCGATCGTTCGGAATCACAACGTCTGGGAGCGTTACACCACAAAATCAAACATTTCATTAAAGCGTTAACCAACCTCGACCGTTCATGGGAAAATGGGATGCCGGAGATGCAAAAGGCTTGCCTGCATTTCTTTTCTTTACAAAACTCACCTCGCACAGAGTGTCAAAAGATTTTTGAAGAATGGGCGAAATGGTCGAACTTCCTGATATCAGCTTCTTGCTATCGTGGTTTTGTCAGTCAGATGTTGCAGGATTATCAACGTCAATTACGTGACTTGGAAAAGCTCTTGGGCGGCAAGCCTTCCGAAACTTTGGAGAATGTATCTGACCGTTAAGTCATACAGATAGATATTGCATCGAACTGACGTTAAAAGTAGTTCGTTTCTTGACGGTTTTAATTCTTTTCAGAATATAAATGAGCTAAATGATAATTTTGCGGAGTGCCCTGAAAGGGCTTAATTATATAGCGTAGGGCAA
>NZ_JAHQVH010000060.1:0-30587 GCF_019052435.1 Bacteroides sp. MSK.20.12
TTGCCCTACGCTATATAATTAAGCCCTTTCAGGGCACTCCGCAAAATTATCATTTAGCGATTTTTCATCAGTCTTCTGTCACCTTTGAAAAGAACCTTTTCCTTTTCATCCGGGTCTGTATCTTTATACTGTTTTTGAGTTTCCTGAAGCAGTTGCATCAGCTCTTTTTGTTTTTCAGCATATTCCGGTTTGCCGAAGACATTGTTCATTTCTCTTGGGTCAGCTTTCATGTCATACATTTCCCATTCATCGATGTCGTTGTAGAAATGAATCAATTTGAAGTCTTGTGTGCGAATACCATAATGACGCTTCACAGAATGTTCTGCAGGGTATTCGTAGTAATGATAATAAGCAGCTTTGCGCCAATCGGCAGGAGTTTTGCCTTCATTCACCAATACGGGTTTCAGGGAGGCCCCTTGAATATCTGATGGAATCTCTATTCCGGCAAAGTCGAGGAAAGTAGGAGCAAAGTCCACATTCATGCTGATGGCATTACTGGTACTTCCTGCTTTAATTGCTTTCGGATAACGGATAATAAGCGGCATGCGTTGACATTCTTCATACATGAAGCGTTTGTCAAACCAGCCATGTTCGCCAAGGAAGAAACCTTGGTCGGAGGTGTAGACAATGATTGTATTGTCCAGTTCACCAATTTTTTCGAGATAATTCAGCAGGCGGCCGATATTTTCGTCTACTGCCAGAACTGTCGCCAGATAATCACGCATATATTGCTGATATTTCCAGCTGATTAATGATTTGCCTTTCAGGTCACCTTTGCGGTATTCGGCAATGCGTCCGGCATATACAGAGTCCCATTTATCCTGAACTTCAACAGGCATACGTTTGTATACACTGTAAAGACGGTTGGTGGTATCTTTCAGCATTTCTTCACGAGTCAGCAATTTGAGGTCCCAGTCGTTTGTCAGTGTATGTTCGATAGACATATCCTGTTCACGGGCTGCTCTTCCGCGGCCTTCATAGTCGTCGAACAGATTAGCCGGTTCCGGGAAAGTAGTATTGTTGAATATACCCAGATGACGGGGAGCAGGCATCCAGTTGCGGTGCGGAGCTTTCTGATGATACATCATGCAGAAAGGCTTGTTCTTGTCGCGACCTTCGAGGAATTCAATGGCTTTATCAGTAATAATATCCGTGGCGTATCCTTTTTCTACAATATGCTTCCCGTTTTCCCAAAAATCAGGATCGTAATAGTCACCTTGTTCGTGTTGGCCGCTAAGGATGCTCCAATGATCGAATCCTTGCGGTTCACTGATAAGATGCCATTTACCAATTATTGCAGTCTGATATCCGGCTTGTTGAAGCAGTTTGGGGAATGTCTGCTGATCTCCGTTGAACGTACTGGCGTTATCGGTAAAACCATTCTCGTGGCTGAACTTACCGGTGAGGATGCAGGCGCGTGAAGGTCCTGAAAGAGCGTTGACAGCGTAGCAGTTGTCAAAACGGATACCTTCGTTGGCAATCCGGTCCATGTTAGGAGTCTGAATCAAATTTCCTCCGTAACAGGACATTGCTTGAGTGGTATGGTCATCCGTCATCATGAAGATGATGTTCGGTTGTCTGGTCTCTTCTTTCTTTTGATTGCCGCAGGAAGCGAGACTTAGTGCAGCTAGTGGGAGGAGTAGGGCAGAGGGGGTGTAATAGTTTTCCATAATGATGAAGGGGAGTGACTAAAAAGCCGGTTGCATCTCCAATTCCCTTCCTTCCGGAAGGAGGAGAAATTGAGATGCGACCGACTTTTTAGTCAGCTTTATTATAGTTTGTATTTTAATGACTGTTTCTTTCCGTTTACTTTCACTTCTACTTCCAGTCCGTTTTCATCGAACGCTTTGTTCTTGAACTTAGCTGCAAATTTAGGGGCATCTGCGCTTTTCTTAACTGGGTAGATAACTGTGATGTAACGTACAGCTTCTTCGCCGTCTTTCTTCACGTTGAAAGATACATTCATACGTTTGTAACGTTTGCGATAAGCAGTTGAGCACCAACCCGGTTCTTTCTTCATCGACATACCGTCGGGACCGAAACATTGCAGTTTCATGTTGCTGCCGTCTTCAAATTGTGTCAGGAACGTCATGTCTTCGCGGCTGTTGGCAATTTCTCCTTTTGGCATTTGATAGTGAAGATTGATGGAACCTTTGGCGCTACCGATCATTTCGTCTACAATGACAAAGTAAGTGTTGTCAACGAAGAAAACGGAACGACGGTGTTTCAGGTTCTTGTAACTAGGATTTTCGGTCACTAAAGTTTGGATAGCACCTTCCGGTTGCCACAATTTAGTCACAGATTCTGTCGTATCCAAGTTCTTGTTGTTCAGCGTTACTGTGTTGTGAACACAAGTCTGACGGTGCCAGTTGCGTTGTTCCATCACTTCGCCTTCACCGGCATAGACATACGAACCAGAATCCGGGAACAAATTCTTGCCGTTAAACCAAAGTTCAAACGTTCCGTTATCCGGCTGACAATGCCAGAATGCTTTCGGACCAGCTTTTACTACCATTTGCGTAGCATCCATTCCCCATGAGTTACGGAATACAAAGAAACCTGATTTCAAGAATCCTTTAGACATATAATCCGGCAATGCACCTTCTTTACCTTCAGTTGCGAAGTATTTGATAGCCTGGTTTTTGGGGAATAGTTTACTCCATGCTTTGTAGTTTTTCACCATTTCTTTCTTTGTTGTCAACTTAGCATCGCTGAAACATGGATTGGTATAATCAGGGAAAGAAATGTTTGCGTAGAACATAATCATGCTTTCAATGGTATCCAAATAATCTTGAGGGAATTCCTTACGGAATCCGTTGGCATCTGCGATACCTAAAGCTTTACAGAAAATGTTAATAGCTGCCAGATGATAATGTGGGTCGAGTTCGAACTGTCCGCCGTCTTCGTATACCTGTACATGAATTTCACGGTTCAGAATATCGATACCGCTTTTTCTCCATGCCGGAGCATCTTTGAATTCAGGGAAGAAAGCACCGGCGTAGATCATACGTTGAGCTTCAAACAGCAAGTGGTTACCTTGATCGGAATAATTAGCAAGGATATGTATAGCATGTTTGTGATAGTTTACCAGGAATTCTGTCAGGAAGTCCGGAGTGAAAGAAGGAGAAGGGAGGAATAACTGGAACTGTGAAGTCTGGTCTTGCAGACGATTACTAACTTCCAGCGGGCGCCATGCGAAACGTACGTTTTCTATTTCACCTTTGATTTTTCCATCACTTAACAGCTCATATTCTTTTTTGTCCATCTTTACCAACGGATTCTTTTTAATCCAGTCGATATACTGATGTGCCCACTCTTTAGCATATTTCTCGTCACCGGATATGCGATAAGCCTTTCCCATCGGAGTGAACCATTTGTGGCGGTGCAATTGCCAACGGAGTTCATTGTCTTTCACCGGCCAGTATTGCCAGTTGATGTCTTCTCCGTAGTTGTAAGAAGGCTGATAACCTTTATGTACGAAGAATGTATGTTTCAATCCGTCATCTGCCCACTGCTGTTCTTCTTTGCTGATAGTCACTTTGTTCAGATTGATATCCGGAGTTTTTACATTGGTACGTGCACGGTAATAGTCTAATAATGCTTTGGCAGCATCCTCATCTTTACCTTCCTGATGCAAAGCTTTCACTTTTTCCAATCCCGGATAGTCCAGGTTAAGAATTGAAAAGACTTCGCTTTTCAGTTCTTGGGCACTAGCTTTGCCTACAAAACAAGCGATTGCCAGCAGAACGATATACTTTAAAGTTTTATTCATGATATAATTTACGATTTTACGATTTACTATTTACGATTGAGAACACTCTTGCTTTTGTATTATTGGATCACTCTCAACTCTCCATTCTCAACCCTCAACTTCTTCAATTCCATGAATCTCTTCAATGCTTCCAGATAGTAATAGTCAGCATAGTTCAGTGGAGTGTCGATTTCAGAACCGTTGGGCAGTGAGCCGACAGAGTGCATCAGAATGAAACCTTGATTGTCACCCACTTTTGCAAGATATGCGTCGCTTGACAAACTCTTCAGAATCTTTTCCGCATAATCCAGATATTTTTGTCCGTCGGGAACCATTGTGCTTAGTTCGATCAATGCTGAAGCGGTAACAGAAGCGGCAGAAGCGTCACGTGGAGTTTCTTCAGTCACAGGTGCATCATAATCCCAGTAGGGGATAGCATCGTCTGTTTTAACGCGATCCATAATCATATCAGCTACTTTGATAGCGAAGTTCAGGAAAGTACTGTCGTTTGTTTCACGGTAGCAAGCTGTGTAGCCATATACAGCCCATGCTTGACCACGTGCCCATGAAGAATCGTCATTCTTGCCTTGGTGAGTTTGCTTGCGTTCAACAGTTCCGTCGTTGTTGTAGCTTACTACATGCCAGCAAGTATAATCCGGGCGGAAGTGATTGTTCATGGTAGTCATAGCATGCTTGATAGCAATGTCTTTGTATTTATTGTCACCTGTCGCTTTTGCTACATTAAACAGAAGATCGAGGTTCATCATATTGTCGATAATAACCGGGAAGTTCCATGTTCCGAAATCCCATGAACGGATAGCGCCGATAGAGTCGTTGAAACGGCCGCAGAGGTTATCGGCAGTTTCTCTCATCACAGCAGCAATGGTGTCGTTGGGTGAAAGACGTTCTGCGTTGCCATAGCTGCAGTTGACCATGAATCCCAAATCATGCGTACCTTTATAATAGCGTACCGGATTCAGCAGATTTGTATATTGGATGGCTTGAGTTTTCAGTGTATCGTTTCCTGTCAGTTCGTATGCGTACCACAATGAGCCGGGGAAGAAACCACTCGTCCAGTCATAAACGTTGCAGAGGCGACGTTTGCCTAGCTGGTCAGCAGTGGGTTGTGCGCGTAGTGAATCTTTGAATGTTGATGAATCTCTTTCCAACTGACGGCAAAGGAAATCCATGTCATAGCCGGTACGGATGGAGCGTGGCAACATTCCCGTACCACTAACTTCTTCAGCAGAAAGTTGTAATTGGGCAGAAGCTACATCCAGTCCTTTTTTTATCCAACTGTAGTCTTCCTTTGGGGTTGTCTGGCACGACGCGAGTGCAATACTAACCGAAGCAAAGAGAACAAGTTTCATTTTCATGTTATTCATTTTAAGTGATTGTTTTTAGAAGTTTTGTAACTGATGCAAAAGTAGTGGAAAGGCTTAACTTTGTGTTGCAGGATTGTCCAAAAGGAGTTTGAACTCTGCTTTTCAAGTTTTGATTTTGTTGAAAAAGGTTTTAATTTTCTCCAATATGCCCTAATTAAGGCATATTGGAGAGGATTAAGCCTTTTATTTTAAAGAGAAATTACTTATTTACCCCAGCCTGGGTTTTGTTTAAATTGAATACATAAGTCTTTTTCTCGTTGTGGAATAGGCAATAACTCATGTTTGTTCTTTTCTGTATATTTGTACAACAGATATCTGTAGGTATCTGCTGAATCCCACCAATTAGCTAGTGCGGTATTCGTCTTTTGTATTGTTTCATAATAAATGCCCCAACGTACTAAGTCCATTCGGCGGTGTCCTTCGAAAGCTAATTCATAAGCGCGTTCTTTTCTGATGGCTTCACGGAAACTTTCTTCATTTAGGTTTGAAAGATCGCAACTACCTGTATTACTTGGGTATCCAAATCCACGACGACGAACCTCATTAATAGCTGCATACGCTTCCGTTGTAGGACCATGTTTCCATTCATTTAAGGCTTCGGCGTAAATAAGTAGTACATCGGCATAGCGTAAGAAATACCAGTTTGCATTTGATTTGTCATTATTGATAATACCGCCAGTCTTTTGATGTTTAATAAGATCCCATTTTGCGGGGGTATAGTTTTGTTTTTCTTTTTGTCCTTGAGTAGGATCTTGATCTTTTAATTTGGCAGATTCTTCTGTATCTTTATCTTTGTTTTTCACCCATAATATGTAATCATCATCGTATTTATAATTTGCAATTGATAAGTCACGACGTTTATCATTAGCGTTTTTACTGTCTCTCCAATCAAGTACAAATGTATGCACCACCTTCATATTTCCGGCACAACTACCTCGTACACCAGCGATTGATGTAGTTTTTACTCCATTCCATTTACCGATACGTCCCACGGGGTCTCCTGAGCCTGACACAGTAGGAGAGTAAAATGATATTTCTATTAAACTTTCGCTCGGATCCCATACACCGCTGCAAGTATTATCCCATAATTTGTCATAATCACGAAGTAATGAGTGCTTTCCTGACTCTATGAGAATGCGGGCTGTTTTAGCTGCATTTTCCCATTTTGCAGTGTTTTGTACAGGATATCCCGCCCATGTAGCATATACTTTAGCCAAGAGGCCAAGTGCTGCCCCTTTACTGAAACGATATGCTGTACTTTCACGAAGTTGATCGTCAACAGCGTATGGCAGAACTTCACTTGCATATAGAAGATCATCTTCAATAAACTCATATACTTTATCGGGACTAGCTTGGGTATAAGTAGTAGGAGCTTGATAGGACATTTCTGTATTAGTAATCAAAGGTATATGTCCATAACGACGTACTAATTCGAAATAGAACATAGCTCTTAGCGCTTTGGCTTCAGCAATATAAAGAGTTGCTAATTTTTTATCTGTATCATTGTAATTATCAATTTTTCTACTGATACGTTCCAAAAAATCGTTTGCTCTGTAGATACCTTTGTAGAGAACTTGCCATGTTTGTTGAATTTCTACTTGAGTAGTAGGGAAAGCATTATTAGCGATGATACGATAATTGGTTATATCGGAACCTTCTCCCTGGGATATATCTGTTCCCATGTTGAACAAGAGCGACAAGTGGTATCCGTAAGCTGCGTCTTCAATAGTTGTGCGGTATACTCCCAGCAAAACATCTTTTGCTTCTTTCGCATTATTCATGTAGTTTTTCTTTTCCATTTCGCTTCTTGCCTCTTCATCTAACGAGCATGAAAATGGTAGAATGCACAGGATAGACATTGCTATGTAATATATTATCTTTTTCATATTATTTTTCTCGTAAATTAGAATTGTATATCAACACCAAATGTAAATACTTTGCTCTTAGGATACGCACCCCAGTCCAGTCCGGGAGTCATCGGACTCTTGCTGGCTGTACTAACTTCTGGATCATATCCGCTGTAGTTGTTCAAGCAAAATAGATTTTGTCCCGTAGCATAAACACGAAGTTTGGATACGAGGAACTTGCGAGTCCATTTGTGGGGAAGTGTATATCCTAACGTCACATTCTTCAAGCGTAGGAACGAGCCATCTTCAACAAATCTTGAGTATACGTCATTAACTACATACCCATTGTAGCTAGGTACTTTGTTCGATGCGTTGGTCGGACTCCACCGATCGGCTACTTCTGCCAATTGGTTTCTACGTTGTGTATTAGTCTGGGTTGCATACAGGCGGGTTGCATTATAAATATCATTGCCATAATTGAATTGAAGCATGAAACTTAAATCAATACCTTTATAGTTGAAAGTATTAGTTATACCTCCATACCATTTAGGCAAAGCGTTACCGATAACCGTACGGTCATTGGTCGTAATTACTCCGTCACCATCCTGATCTTTGTATTTCACTGCTCCCGGAGCTAATCTGTTGCCAAGACTCGGATTACTTGTTACGCCCTCTTTCAACTGCAATGTGCTTGAACCCGGAACTGAATAAAAGTCAGAATATTGATAGATTCCATCAAACTCATATCCATAGATCAGACCAAGAGACTGACCAACAATAGCTCTATAATCGTATGAGGTAAAATTGCTGTCGAAACCAGAGCGTGCCTGCATGTAATCTACTCCGGACGCTAATGACTTTAATGTATTTCTGATGAAAGAAATATTGAAGTTGGTTTGCCAAGTAAAATCTCTGGTTTGAATATTGGTGCTGTTCAGACTTAATTCAATACCTTTATTCTGAATCTTTCCCACATTTTGCATTTGTGAATCAAATCCGGTAATATGTGCCAGTGATTGAGACAACAATAGGTCTTTGGTGTTCTTGATAAAGAATTCGGCTGTAACATTTAAACGGTTGTCAAGAAATCCTAAATCAACTCCCAAGTTGATGGTATTTGAGCCTTCCCATTTCAGGTTTTTATTTCTAAGTTGTTTGGGATTCAATACTGTTACGCTGCTATTACCTAAACCATATTTGTTTGCTTCATACAAATCCAGTGATAAATAGTTGGGTATATTATCATTTCCTACAGTACCCCAGCCTAAACGAACCTTGAAGTTTGAAATCCAATGAATATCTTTCATGAATGCTTCTTCAGACACACGCCATGCGGCAGAAAAAGAAGGGAAAAAGCCCCATTTCTTATTTGCAGAAAACACGGTGGAACCATCAGCACGTACTGTTGCCGTAAATAAATAGCGGTTGTCATAGTTGTAATTTCCGCGTGCATAAAATGATAATAAAGTTTTATCGTAATAAGTACTTTCAACTTTACTTGGTGTGGCACCTATCCCCATATTGTCATTTTCCATCTGGTCAAAAGGGAATCCCATCGCTTCTCCCAGCAAATATTCTGTACTTTTGTATGAAACTTCATGACCTAGCATAACATCATAATTATGCTTCTTGATTTTTTGTTTCCAAGATAAAGTATTGTAGTTAGTCCAACGTACATCGCGTTGCATGGTTGTGCGTCCGTATGGTTGCTCACCATTACGATATGCTTCTTTAGAACCATTCTTGTAGAATATGTTGGTGCGGCTGTTTGTTGTATTATAAGTACCAGCACTTTTAAAAGTAAGTCCTTTGATAATTTGCCAGCTTACAGATGCATTACCCGACCACATTTCTGCACGTTTATTGTTAGTGACCGATTGAGTTTGCATTACAGGATTAACTTGTGCCAGACTTTCACCCGTTTCTAACATTTCCGGGTCGATAGCTGAATTCAACAACTCTTCATCAGTTAGTTTGTTTCCGCCGGTTGGGCGTGCACTAAGAATCTGAGCCAACATATTGAACCGACCTGAATCGGCAGTTGTACCAACACCTTTGCGGTTAGTTAAAGCATAGTTGATAGTAGCATTGAATGACACGCTTTTGCTGATTTTTTGATCGATACGAAGTTTGGCTGTTGTTTTATCAAAGCCACTGTTATTAAAAATACCATTTTCTACATATCGTGAGAATGCTGCATTATATTGAGAGTCATTAGTACCGCCTCTAAGAGAGAGATTATGGTCTTGAGACCAAGTAGGATTGAATGTTTCCTCTTGCCAGTTTACTCCATTTACACCAATATAATCTTCTAACGAACGATATTTCATAAATTTGCCGTCATTATCGTATTCTTTGTCGGAAATGTAGCTTTTTAAAAGCTCTGTATTGACTTCACCTTGCAACTTTACAAATTCATATGGAGACAATACGTCTAACATTTTAGAGATTTTGCGATAGCTTGCCGAGCCGTTATAACTAATTTGTGGCTTACCGCTCTTCCCTGATTTTGTTGTAATCATTACAACACCGTTTGCAGCGCGTGCACCATAAATGGCAGATGATGAAGCGTCTTTGAGCACTTCGATTGATTCAATATCTGAATTTGATAAATGATCAATATCATCTACTTGGAAGCCGTCTACAATATAAAGAGGGCTTGAATCTCCCGTCAGACTTCCTACACCACGAATGTTAATATTAAATCCAGCTCCTGGTGTACCATCTGTAGATGTGATCTGAACACCGGCAATTTGACCACCCAGTGCTCCTGCTACTGAACTTGTTTGGAATCCTTCGATATCTTTAGCAGCTACAGAAGCCACGGAACCTGTCAAATCACTGCGTTTCATTGCACCGTAACCAACTACCACAACTTCATCCAATGCTTGATTGTCAGGAACCATCTTTATATTGATAGAACCCTGACCATTGAATTTCAATTCTTGCGTCTTATATCCGATATAAGAGATGGAAATAGTAGCTCCTTTCTTTACTTTTAAAGTGAAATTGCCGTCAAAATCGGTAATTGCACCTGTGGAACCGCCTTTTACCTGTATGGTTGCTCCGATAAGAGGAGTATTTGTTTCGTCTACAATAACACCTTTAAGTGTAGATTCTTGAGCATGTACACTGACAGTGATTATCAGTGCTAAGAGGGTAATCCACCCTCTTATGCTTATTGATTTTATTAGATTGTTTATGCTATACATAATTTCTTTTTTTACGTAATTAGTGTTTAGAAGTTAGGGTCAAACCAAATTGTCAATGGGAATACTCCTGGCCCTGATTGCGGATCTTTATTCTCTTTATTAATAGTCATTTGGAAACTTACTATGCCATGTGGGTATTCTCCATTCAGAACCCATTTGTTCGGATTCAGTTTAAATGCCAACCCGTTGCTAGGATCTGCATATCCTAATGTATAATGTAGGGTATTAGTACCAGATATATTTGCATAATAGGACATAGCGTGTCTGGAACCGGTATTTGCTCCTTTAACACCGGACTCATCTACATATTTAACCCAAAGAGGATTCAAGAAGCTAGAGGTTTTAGAATCACCATTTGTAAATGAACCGCTTAGAGCTGTATAATTGACTGAACGTCTATAATCCATTGTGAATTTGGATACATCAAATTCAGAATCATTGCTTGTGATTTTAGGTGCAACAGAATAAGTACTGTTACTAATCGTTTTAGGATTTACATGGAATACAAACGGGTTATACAATACGTGAACACCAGAAATAACCAAATCATAATGTATGAATACAGGTACTTCCAATGAAAATTCAGAGTCTTTATCTTCACCAACAGTAGCTGTTACAAAGAAGAAACCTGAAGTATTTACCGGGGAACCGTCTTTATCTACAGACCAAACTGCATTCTTAAATGTTATTTTACCATTTTCGTCAATTTCTAATTTGTCACAGTTTCTTCCGTTTCTAATGCTCCAACGTACGTTGTTTCCTGTAATATCGGTGCTTGGTGCATTAATTGTAAATTTATTTAAAATTGTATTAGCATTGGCTGCTTTATCTACAGTGATTCTAAACTGATTTGCATTGGTTGCATCATCTACTCCTATATTGTTACCATAACGTATGTAGGTAAACTTGTTTGGATTATTCTTTACTTTCAAATTAAATGAAGCTTCTTTTGAATTTTTAGTATTCGATGCTATCACTGTGACAGTGTAATTGCCTTCAGGTATGTTATGTCCTTTCTTAGCAGTCACAACTCCATTATTGTCAATAGATAACTGTTTGTTTAAGTCATCTTTCAATGAGAACGTAATTGCATCACCCTCCAATCCTTCATTAGGTGTAACGGTGAATGGAGATGATTCATAGATCTCACAGATGGCTGGATATTCGAAGTTTGCCACTGGGACAATTCGGTTCACTACATTCAGGGTATATATATCCTCAAATAAAATACCATCAGGTGCGAATTGGTTGGCTACTTTGACTGAGATAACATACTTTTGTCCTATCTCAAATCCATGATGCTTATCCACAGACAGAACCCCGGTTGTCGGGTCTATTTTTATTTTGTCAGTAGATGGTTCAATGCTTTGGATCGAATAAGTAATATTTTCTAATGACCCTTTAAGAGTAGGTGTTTCGCTTGTGAAAGTAGTTTCTGGTTCTTCAGGTGATTCAACTTCAATCAATCCTTCATTTTGCTCATAAGTTAATCCTAGCGGTTTGGAAGTGATATTGACCGTTAAGGCATTTTCGAAGATACCTTCATCTTCAGAGGATGCACCTGTAGTCAGTTTTAAAGAAAGAGTGTGGATACCAGGTGCGATATCGCTTCCTCTTACAATAGTAATTTCTCCAGTTTGAGAGATTTTAAAGAATGATGATATTTCACTTTTTGCAATTTCATATTTGGTAATCGATACATGATTACCGTCGGTTTTTACTTGTGCAGTAGGAAGCTCCTCTGTGCTTTTTGCATCTGAAACGATGCTGTACTCCACTTGAATTTCATTGGGCTCTATTATAATGCCATCAGGGACCGACTTCATCATATTTACTACTACAATATCCTTATATTCGTGGTATGAACCACCAGCCATGCATGATATTGATATCTTATATAAACCAACAGGTGTGTCTTTTGCACTGTTGATTTCAATTGCGCCTGTTTCTTTATTGATAATAAAGTCATTGCCAGTATAGGACTCACCATTTAATGTGATACCTGTAATTGTGAAGTCAGACGGTACGCTTCCTTTGTAAGAAGGCTCTGAAATTATTCCACTCATGGATGGGCCTATATCGGTCATGCCTAAATAATAAAGTGCAAAACCGGTAGTGTCAGTGGTATCCTCATCTGAACAGGATGTATAAGTCATAACTAATACAACTGTCATCAAGGCACCTAAAAACTGTGAAATGTTTTTTAGTAACTTAGATTCCATATTATATGATTATTAATTTTATTTTGAAGAAAGTGTATATTTTGTACCATTTACTGCTACTTGGATGGATACCCCTTCTGGATGGAAGATACCTGCTGTTCCGTCCTCGTTATCAGTGAATTGGGCATCAATATCCAATGCTTTACGATCTTCTTCCGTTCCGAAAGGATAAATAACGGAAATGTAGCGTGCTGCCATAGTTACATCGTCTTTTGATGCTGGCTGGTTAACTGTTATCTGGTAGCCTAAACGTAAACCGGAAATTGTTCCCATCGCATTAGATATATCTGTGGCTTGGCTTGATGACAAGCTTTTGCTTTCTTGAATTTTGGTTTCAGCAAATGTTCTGGCTAGCATATTTTTGTTGTCTGCAAAATTTGTATATGCTTGACAATATGGCTGTTCTGTTGTATGTGGCTCAAATACAGACGGAGTCTCTTCGTCATCAAGTATGTGGAAATTTAAATTGGTTTTCAGGCTTTTTGCATTTTTTCCATAGCCTTCGTCAACGATAACAAAGAATTTCTTGTCCACAAAGAATACAGTTCTACGATGAGTTGCATTATCAAAAGAAGGGTTTTCTGTTACAAGAACATCTGTATTGTTTTTTGTTTCTAATTTGAGTAATTTTCCTTCAACTTTTCCACCTTGTTCACCGCCTATGGATTTACTCATTACGGTTAGCGTATTGTGGTTCACAGTTGCTGCGAATTTTGTGCGGTCGTTACCACTGTAAGCGTATACACCTGCATCCGGGAAGAAATTACGCCCATTGTGATAGAGGCCGAATGTATTATTATCTGGTTGACTGTGCCATTCTTTATAATTGTGGTTTTTTAGAATCATCATAGTCGATTCTTTTTTCCATCCATTACGTAGAATGTAGTATCCTGAATCATCATAAGATTGTGTCAGGTGTGTAGGTTCTTTCCCAGACTTTCCTTCGGTTGCCATCCATAATAATTCTTGATCATTTGGATACATGGCTACATATTCTTTCAATCTGTTTAATAAGGTACTTTTTGCATATGAGCTTGAGCGTGTATCATTGAAGTTGTCAAGAGAGTAGTCTGGATAAATTGTATTCATGACAACTTCCGTCGCTGCTTTTAGTTTATCGGTGAAGTTACCGGGCAATAAACTCATTTTATCATTTGCTTGCGTCAACAAATAAATAGAGCGGAAATCGCTGACAGCACCGATGTGATAACTTAAATCTAATTCAAATTGTACACCGTCATTATTGAACTGTTCATCCAATTGTACGCCTACTTTCTGTAATCCTTCATTTGTCCATTGTTCTGCATTTTTGAATTCTGGCATCAATATCCCTGCTGTAGCTACGGCCTGTGCTTGAGTTAAAAGAATATTTCCTTCTTGATAATAATTTAAACGCATGCATTCAACTTCTTTTTCAAATGCAGTGAGAAAGGTAGACAACCATTCTGGAGTAAAGTTGGGTGAATGGATAAAGTATGCCATGATGTCTATTTGTGAAAGTACACGTTCGGCTACTTGTAGTCCTTTCCATTCATAATCTTTATCGTTTTCAGAACCGCCTGCTGGTGGAAATTGAGTTCCTGGTTCGTATGGATAAGTAGCCAACCAATCACTATATGTTTCAATCCATGACTGAATATATTTTTCATCTTTGCTGATACGGTATGCTTTCGCTTGAGGAAGCATCCACTGGTGACGGTGACGTTGATATCTAAATTCTTGATCAGTTTCCGTGTCTTGATGAGCTGTCCAGTCTATTTTTTTTGTGTTGTTATCAAAGAAAGAATAGTAAGTTTCAACTTTGTTTTCATCAATGCTTTCATAGAAACCTCTGACATAGAAACGATATTCGAGTGCTTGGTCGGCAATACGTTGATCTTTTACCGAGATTGTGGGATTGATTAAATTGATGTTCGGATTCGTTACATTCGTTCTATTTCTATAATATTCTAATAGTGCGTGAGCTGCATAATAGTGCTCGCCTGCTTCGTAGAAAGATTTAACCTTTTCCAATCCGGGGTAATCGAGATTGATAATATCAAAGAGTTTAGGCTCGACGACATCATTAGGCTTATTTTCTGGGAGTATTTCTACACCAGAACTAATTTCACCAGATAATAAATCATCGTCGTCGTCCACACATCCTGTAAAAGTGATGGCTGTGAACATACAAGTAATAAAGAAGATGTTCTTCATGCTTTTATTAGGTTTTAATTATTAAAAGTTATATTTTACTGTTTGCAAATGTAATCTGTTTATTCCTATTCATTAAGCTGTCTTGTTCAAGCTTTGTTCAAAAATGATTTTTTTGATATTAAATTTGTTGAATCGTATATCATTTCTGTCTAAAAAGACTGTTATATATCTGATATCAGGCTTTTTATATATCATAATGTAATCTAATCCAATTGTATTTGTAGCGTTGGTTTTGTACATTTTTAGGTGTTCTATTGGATGAATTTTAGTCCATAATGATTGGGGGAATCATGGTGGATTGGAGAAATAAGAAGGATAAGTGTAACTAATCGGAATGATTCGAAATATAATCTCATAATCTCTCTCTTACGTTACTTAAGAATCACAACCTACCTTGTTCCTATTTCTTAGCTGTAGGGAAACATTTTGTTTCCTGCCTTAGAAACTCCGGTTTCAAGGCTTGAAACAAAAGTTTCACCAGCTTGGAACTTTAGTTTTTTATCTATGAAACAAAAGTTTCTTCTTGTTGAAACTAAAGTTTCAATTAGGAGAAACTACCTTGGAACTTTATTCGGTGTACAGCAAAAATGCCGTCACCGTGCTGTCACCGCTTGCTGTCACATTATAGTATACTTATAATCAAATATTTAAATGCAAACAGGTGACAGATGACAGCAGATTTTCACTTTTTAATTTTCAGGAGAGATTATATTTTGGCTCAAATCCGTCAATAAGAAAAGTACAGTCTTATACATTATGGTTGTTTATTTATCCCTTTGCTTTCTTGATATACTCCGTAGGCAAACATCCGAAATACTTTTTAAAACTCGTAGCAAAGTAAGACGGTGTGTTGAATCCTACCATCGTACTGACCTCTGCTACTGTATAACGTCCGTCCTTCAGTAATTTTGCCGCTTCATTGAAACGAATCTTACGTATAAAGTCGATAGTCGATTCACCTGTGATAGCTTTCAATTTGAGATGCAGATTAGAACGGCTCATATTCATTTCTCTGGCGAACTCGTCGGTGGAGAATTCAATATTATCCATATTCTTTTCTACGATGGCTACGGCACGTTTCAATAAAGCTTCGTCCATGGCGTTGAATGTAATCTTTTCCGGTTCCACTTCCAGAGATTTGGAATACCGTTCAAGCATACGCCTGCGGGTGCGCATCATGTTCTGTATTTTCGTAGTCAGTATGGCAAGAGAGAACGGTTTCGGGATATAATCATCCGCGCCCATTTGCAGACCTTCCATCTGATCTTTGGTTTCGCTTTTGGCAGACAGGATAATCACAGGAATGTGACAGGTACGGATATTCTGCTTCACATTCTTGCATAGCTTGATACCATCCATCACAGGCATCATGACATCAGTCACAATAATGTCCACTTCATTCTCTTTCAGCTTTTCCAGGGCTTCTTCACCATTTCCGGCTTCCAATGTATTGAAAAGTTCGGAAAGTCCGCTACTGAGATAATGGCGGATTTCATTATTGTCTTCTACAATAAGAATCGTACCACGTTTCTTGTCACCGGTTTCGATCGCTTCGTTTTCTACTTTTTCCGTATCAATGAAATACATCTCTTTCGAGTTGGTAGAATAAACTTGGTCCTCCTCATTTTTCGCGTCATTAGAAGCTAATTCGGAAGATTTGTAGATGTTTATATCCTGTGGCAGATAAACAGAGAAAGTACTGCCTTTGCCTTCTTCACTGTCTAACTCAATACGTCCGTGATGCAGTTCCACCAAACGTTGTACCAGTGACAGCCCGATACCACTTCCTACGTGCTCACTCTCTATCTGATAGAAACGTTCGAATATTTTCCCCTGCTTGTTGATAGGAATACCAATACCGGTATCACTAACTTGCAGTACCAGCCAATTGTTTTCCTCTTTCAACGTAACAGTAATGCTTTGCCCGCTTTCTGTATATTTGAAAGCATTTGAAAGCAGGTTATTAACGATCAGTTCCAGATAATTCGGATCGAAAAGTTCCTCTTTTTCTTCCAGTTCGGAGTGGAGAGTATAAGTAATCTTCTTGTGGCGTGCCAGTTTATCGTAGAACAAGAAATTATCCTGTATCAGTTGATGCGCATTCTCTTTCTTTACTTTCAGCTCGAAAACTCCCAATTCGGCACGGCGATAATCCATCAACTGGTTGACAAGATGCAACAGACGATTGGCGTTGCGTTGGATATATTCCAGTTGGTTACGAGTCCAGCGATCACTAATCTTATTGATTATTTCTTGTAAAGGAGCTAAGATGAGAGTTAATGGCGTGCGAAGCTCGTGCGAAATATTGATGAAGAAACGCATCTTCATCTGGTTGATTTCTTCTTGATGCTCCTTGTCCCTGCGTTCAAGTTCCAGTTCCGCTTCCATACTCTTACGCATCCAGAAGAAGCGGAAGACGAAAGTGATAAACCCGATAAAAGTGGCGAGGAAAATCATGATTGCCCACCAGGTCTTGTACCATATAGGGAGAACTATGATTTCCAACATTGTAGGTACAGTATTCCATTTTCCGTCACTATTGGCAGCTTTTACCAAAAAGTGATAAGTGCCTTGTGGTAGGTTGGAGTAGGAGACAGTACGTTTATCTGTCAGATAATACCACTCTTTGTCATATCCTTCCAGTTTATAAGCGAAAGTGTTATGTTGTCCGGAAATATAATTGGATACTACAAATTCAATCGTGAAAGCTGTTTGCCATGATTTCAGGGTGATACTTTCTGTTTCATTGATATTTTTAGTCAGGATACCGGTTTCATCATCCGGGCGAACTGTCTTGTTAAACAGTTGAAGTTTAGTGATAACTACCGGAGGCGTATAAGGGTTATCCAGCAACAGTTCCGGGCGGAAAGTAGTGATCCCGTTGATACCCCCGAAATACATTTGACCGCTCGAAGTGCGGCAGAACGAAGAAGTATTAAACTGATTACTCTGTAATCCGTCGGATTCCGTAAAATTACGGAACCTCTCTGTTTCCGGATTGAAACAGGAAATACCACGGTTGGTACTTACCCAAAGACGTCCGAAAGTATCTTCCAGAATACCATATACCACATTGTTAGGCAAACCGTTAGCCGTAGTATATCGTTTGATTTTCTTTTCTTTTTCATTAAAACAGTAGAAGCCTTCACGCGTACCTACCCAGATGATACCGTTGGCAGCCTCGTAAATGCAATTGGTAAACGTCTTTGTTACAGATGATTCCGGCAGAATAGGCACCTTTTCTATCTCGATTCCTTCCTGCTGAAAGACAGATATACCTTCCTCACCCCCGACCCAAAGCCGTTTATGGGAATCTCTGAACAGGATTGTGATTCGTTGTGAAGTAAATGGAGTACCGTCCTTTTCCTTATCAATGGTGGTAAAACTCTTTTTTTCCGGGTTAAAACTAACCAGAGCACTTAATGTCCCCAATAAGAGATTTCCCCCTTTATCAGGAAGAATTGCATATACATTCTCATTCACCAACTGGCTGTTCAGCTGATTGAAACTTTCCATTTTTCCACTGTTTCGATGGAGGACAGTCAGTCCGCCGGCATGTGTCCCTATATATACAAGTGATTTTTGTTCATCTACATATACGGCTTTGATATTGTTGGAACCAATACCGATTTCCCGTTCGTCTTCCTGTAAGATATAGTGCGTAAACTGTTGTGTCTTTGTATTATACAGATTCAAACCACCATCATTCGTTCCTATCCATAAGTTCTTATCCTTATCTTCCGTAATGCAGCTGACTACGTTATCGCTTAGAGAATTCTTATAGGGAATACGCTGGATATTCTTGAATCTGTTGCGGATAGGATGGTAATAGTTCAATCCCCCGAAATAGGTTCCAAGCCACATACCTCCTTGCGAATCCATAAAGATACTGCGAACCGAACGTTGTGACAAACTGCCGTTTTCTACCGGACTGCTACTGTAGGAAACGAAAGAATCGCTTCCTTCATGATAAATGTTTAGATCATTGAACGTTCCTATCCATAAGCGATTTTGCGAATCCAGTGCCAGGGAGCGGATATAATTGGAACTGATACTTTTAGGATTGGAAGAAGAATGATGATAAGCCTTGACCTCTTTCGTTTTCGGGTTGAGCAGAAGCAGACCGGCTCCTTCGGTAGCTACCCATATACGGGTAGGAGATTGCTGCAAAATGGCCTGAATCTGTTTCGTTTCCGTTATCGGAGTAATCTTTTCCAGTTTCTTTTGAGGAATGGAATAGCTGTAAAGCCCGTCGACCGGGGTACCGATATAGATAATATCCCCCTGTCTGTAAAGAGCTGAAGCTATAAGCTTGTGCATAGCGGTACTAAAAGAATCGTCTACAAACTTGGATTCTTTAATATCGAACATGGTCAGTCCTTCCTGTGTGCTTATAAGCAACTGTTCCGGTGAGATTTCTGCAATACCATTGATTTGTTGCCGTTTGCCCTTTTTCTCGTAGAAGAAATTTCTGAATTTGTCTTTTTCTTCGTCATAATATGACAAACCATCCCGCGTACCGATCCAGACACGTCCCTGACTGTCAGTCTTTACGATTCGTGAAATGTCATTAGCAATACTGTTCGGATCCTCTTCATTATGTTGATAAACTGTAAATGAATACCCGTCATACTTGTTTACTCCATCATAGGTAGCGAACCACATATTACCTCTTTGGTCCTGATCGATAGAGAATACGGTGCTTTGTGACAATCCTTCGTTAATAGAAATATAAGAGAAGTTAATTTGCTCCGGAACTTCAGAAAAAACGCAATTAACCCCTATACATAGAAAGAGTAGACAGATTGTTGTTTTTTTAAGGCTGTTCATTATTAGTTCATAAGATTAATAATGGCATCAAAGATAGCAAAATCTTTTATATGGAGGTATTCAATAGAGAGAAAGTAAATATAGGGAATGAAAAAATACCACCAATTATACAGATTAGCACGGATTTTTATATCGACAATCTTCGAATTACAATTAAATCTGTGTTAATCTGTGTAATCGGTGGTGAAACTTGAAACTGGTAGGTAATTTATTTAGCTAAATCTCCTATCTCGTCTAAATTCTTCTGAATATCTTCGTCATTCAATGTATAATTCACCAGATCACCGGCCAAATACTTGTCATAAGAAGCCATATCGATCAGACCATGTCCCGAAAGATTGAACAGAATCACTTTCTCTTCTCCTGTCTCCTTACATTTGTTAGCTTCGCGGATAGCCGCTGCAATAGCGTGGCTGGATTCGGGAGCCGGAATAATACCTTCGGACTGCGCAAACAGACAACCGGCTTCGAAAGACTCCAGTTGCTGTATATCTACCGCTTCCATCAGATTATCTTTGAGCAACTGTGAAACGATTACACCTGCGCCGTGATAACGAAGCCCACCGGCATGGATATGAGCAGGAGCAAAATTATGTCCCAAAGTGAACATCGGCAGCAATGGAGTATATCCGGCTTCATCACCGAAGTCATATTGGAACTTACCACGTGTCAGTTTCGGACAAGAAGCAGGTTCGGCAGCAACGAAACGAGTCTTTTTCCCTTCCTGTATGGTGTGGCGCATGAACGGGAAAGAGATACCTCCGAAGTTGGAACCACCTCCGAAACAACCGATCACGATATCCGGATATTCGCCTGCCATTTCCATTTGTTTTTCAGCTTCCAGTCCGATAATAGTCTGGTGGAGAGTCACGTGGCTAAGTACGGAACCGAGCGTATATTTACAGTTGGGAGTCATTTGTGCCAGTTCGATAGCTTCCGAAATAGCAGTTCCCAATGAACCTTGATAAGTGGGGTGTTTAGTCAGAATATCTTTACCGGCGCGGGTAGACATAGATGGAGAAGGAGTGACCTGTGCTCCGAAAGTCTGCATGATGCTGCGGCGGTATGGTTTTTGTTCATAACTGATTTTTACCTGATAAACGGCAGCTTCCAGACCGAAAACCTTGGCTGCGTAAGAAAGAGCGGCTCCCCATTGTCCGGCACCAGTTTCAGTGGTAATGTTGGTAACTCCTTCTTCTTTACAATAATAAGCTTGTGCCAATGCAGAGTTCAACTTATGCGAACCGATAGGGCTTACGCTTTCGTTCTTAAAATAGATATGAGCCGGAGTGCCGAGTGCTTTTTCCAAACCATAAGCACGAACCAGCGGAGTGCTGCGGTAGTACTTGTACATTTCACGCACTTCTTCCGGTATTTCGATCCATGCATCCGTCTGATTTAGCTCCTGATGACACAGCTCTTTTGCGAAAATCGGATATAAATCTTCTGCTTTCAGCGGTTGTTTGGTTCCCGGGTGCAACGGAGGCATAGGCTTGTTCACCATATCGGCCTGAATGTTGTACCAGTAATGTGGAATTTCTTCTTCCGGTAGAATATACCGTTTTCTTTTTTCACTCATAATATTGTAGTTTTTTAGTTTTCTGTTGCCAAAAGTAGTCAAATTTTTAATATTCAGAAAATTTTGTCAACAAAGAATCGTGTTTGATTGTTATTTTAGTTAAGTTTGCACGACCCCGTTAAAAAAGATGATATGAAGATTTATCATAAGTTTTTATTGTATCAGAATAAACTCCTAAAACCCTATGTACGTATTTTGTTAGGGCTGATAGAAGCACTCACTTATCTGGCGTCTTTATCATTGATTGTCGGAGTAGTATATGAACATGGCTTTCCCTTGTCTATTGATGAAGTGGCGAATTTGCAGACATTGTATAAAACTGTCTGGATCATTTTTCTGATTGATGTCACTTTACATATCTCGCTGGAATACCGGAATACTAAAAAGCAATACCGGCGATTAGCCTGGATATTGAGTGGATTGTTATATCTCACGTTGGTACCTGTTATATTCCATCGTCCGGAAGAAGAAGGAGCTATTTTGCATATTTGGGAATTCTTACATGGGAAGTTTTATCATCTTTTGTTATTGTTAGTTCTTTCTTTCCTCAATCTGTCCAATGGGCTGGTGCGTCTGTTGGGACGGCGTACCAATCCGTCTTTGATATTGGCAGTTAGTTTTATGGCTATTATTCTGATTGGAGCAGGCTTGTTGATGCTTCCGCGCTGCACGGTAAATGGTATCACCTGGGTAGACTCTTTATTTACCGCTACCAGTGCCGTATGCGTTACAGGCTTGGTACCGGTAGACGTGTCTACTACATTCACCACTTCAGGATTAGTTGTCATTATCCTGCTGATTCAGATTGGCGGATTGGGAGTGATGACATTAACCAGTTTCTTCGCCATGTTCTTCATGGGGAATACCTCCATTTACAACCAGCTTGTTGTGCGTGATATGGTTAGTTCCAATTCATTAGGTTCTTTGCTGTCTACTTTATTATATATATTAGGCTTCACTTTAGTGATTGAAGGGATCGGTATGGTTTCGATTTGGTTTAGTATTCACGGAACGTTGGGAATGACTCTGGAAGGAGAGTTGGGTTTTGCTGCTTTCCATTCTATTTCAGCTTTTTGCAATGCGGGCTTTTCTACGCTTTCCGGCAATTTAGGAAATCCGATGGTGATGACTAACCACAATTGGCTGTTTATTACCGTTTCTCTATTGATTATATTTGGTGGTATCGGTTTCCCCATCCTTGTCAATTTCAAGGATATTGTATTGTATCACCTCCGTCGTTTCTGGAAATTGATTCGTACCCGCAAACTGGATCGGCATAAAATGCAGCACCTCTATAACCTGAATACGAAAATCGTGTTAATCATGACTTTTCTGCTTTTATTAATCGGCACATTGGCTATTGCTGCTTTTGAGTGGAATGGTTCTTTTGCCGGTATGCCTGTGGCAGATAAGTGGACACAAGCTTTCTTTAATGCCACTTGTCCGCGAACAGCCGGTTTCAGCAGTGTCGACCTGGCATCATTGAGCGTGCAGACATTGTTGGTTTATCTATTCCTGATGTGGGTGGGCGGTGGATCACAGTCCACGGCAGGTGGTGTGAAAGTGAATGCTTTTGCGGTCGTAGTTCTGAATCTTGTAGCCGTATTGCGTGGCACTGAACGAGTGGAAGTGTTCGGCAGGGAATTGTCTTACGATTCAATCCGGCGTTCCAATGCAACAGTAGTCATGTCATTGGGAGTCTTATTCATTTTTATTTTTACATTGAGCATACTCGAACCGGGTGTTTCCATTATGGCATTGACTTTCGAATGTGTCTCTGCGCTTAGTACCGTAGGTTCCAGTCTGAATCTGACCCCTCATTTGTGCGACGCAAGCAAACTATTGGTGTCTTTGTTGATGTTTATTGGTCGTGTGGGGTTAATAACATTGATGTTGGGAATCGTCAAACAGAAAAAGAATACAAAATACCGTTATCCAAGTGATAACATCATAATAAACTAAAGCTATGAAGTATATTATTATTGGTTTAGGAAATTACGGCCATGTGTTGGCGGAAGAACTGTCCGCCTTGGGACACGAAATTATAGGTGCGGATATAAGCGAAAGTCGTGTAGATTCCATCAAAGATAAGGTTGCTACAGCTTTTGTCATTGATGCTACTGACGAACAGTCATTATCAGTGTTGCCATTGAATAGTGTGGATATAGTTATTGTAGCGATTGGAGAGAATTTTGGTGCGTCGATACGAGTCGTTGCCCTGTTGAAGCAGAAAAAGGTTCCCCGTATTTTTGCCCGTGCTATTGATGCCGTACATAAAGCGGTGCTTGAAGCTTTTGATCTGGAACGAATCCTGACCCCGGAAGAAGATGCTGCCCGCAGCCTGGTACAACTGCTCGACTTCGGTACTAACATGGAAGGATTCCGCATCGATCAGGATTATTATGTTGTGAAGTTCACGGTTCCGGAGAAATTTGTAGGATATTTTGTGAATGAGTTAAACCTGGATGAAGAGTTTCATTTAAAAATGATAGGATTGAAACGGGCGAATAAGATCACCAACTGCCTGGGTATCTCTCTGACCGAGCTTCATGTGAAGAATGAATTACCGGGAAATGAGAAAGTGGAAGAAGGAGACGAATTGGTCTGCTACGGCAGGTATCGTGATTTTCAGGCCTTCTGGAAAGCTATTTAGCTAGAGTACTTATAACGTCGCTTTTATTGAGCACAAGTGAGCAAGTTTCAGAGATAGTTGTATGAAGAAACCCATCGGACTTCTTTTCAGTGAAGAAATCCGGTGGGTTTGTTATATGCTGAAGCGTATGCCTTATTTCGTCTGAATACGAATATTTCCGGCTTTCACTCCGTTTGCTTTTGCTGTAAACACAATCTCTCCGACAGTTTCACCGGCTTGCAGAATAGCTGTCAACATACCGTTGAAAGCATGCATTTTTGGAAGATGGAATTGTTCAAGGTTCGTCGGATCGCCATTGGCGGCAGCACGATATTTACCTGTTCCCTTTACCGAGAAATTTATCTGACGATTATCGGCTGGGCAGAGGTTACCGTCTTTGTCTACTACTTTAACAGTCACATAAGCCAGGTCTTTTCCATCTGCAGTCAGTTCGTTACGGTTGCTTACCAGTTCGATGTGATGAGGCTTTCCGGCAGTACGGACTACTTTTTCAGCTACCGCTTTTCCGTTTTTGTCGTAGGCTACTACTTTCACTTCCCCCGGTTCGTACTTTGTATCCATCCACATCAGACGATAGCGGTTCTTTAGCGAACTATTATTCTTGCTTTGTTTTCCATAACTTTTGCCATTGATAAACAATTCGGCAGTAGGATAATTAGTGTACACAAAAATGGGAGTCACTTCACCTTCACGTCCCGGCCAGGTCCAGTGAGGCAGGATATGTAAGGTTTCCGCTTCCTTGTTCCACACGCTACGGTAAAGATAATAGCGGTCTTTGGGTAAACTGGCAAGGTCGATGATACCAAACATTGAACTGTGGTTAGGCCATGAATCCGTATCGTATGGTGACGGTTCACCCAGATAATCAAATCCGGTCCATACGAACTGTCCGATGGTCCAATGATGATCGTCAGCTAATGCAAAGTCCTCGTCCGGAATATTCGACCAGGGACAAACCTCCACATCGTATGAAGAGCATTGATGATCTTCATATTTGGCCCCTTTCTTATCCTCCACCGGGAACTTGTACACGCCGCGTGAGCTGACAGTAGAAGCCGTTTCGCTTCCCAGAATCAGATTCTGCGGGAGTTGGTCGTATGACTCCTGATAGCGTTGCGTACGGTAATTAAGTCCCGGAATATCAATCATTGCTGCAAATCCGTTGGCAAGTACACAAGTCACCTGGTCCATTCCGCAAGTGACAGGACGGGTAGGATCTTCACGATGGCAGATATCCTGCAGGAATTTGGCCACTTTATAACCGACAGGACTGCATTGAGTCGGTACTTCGTTGCCGATACTCCACATAACGACGCAAGGGTTATTCCGGTAATTATGAAGCATATTTATCATATCACGTTCCGCCCATTCATCGAAGTAGCGGTGATAACCATTTTCACATTTGGCGATATCCCATTCATCGAACGGTTCGATCATCATCATAAATCCCATTTCGTCACACAATGCAACGAGTTCGGGAGTCGGCATATTATGAGAAGTACGGATCGCGTCGCATCCCATATCTTTCAATAGCGTAAGCTGATGACGCAGTGCTGCTACATTGATAGCGGCGCCCAACGGACCTAAATCGTGGTGATTGCATACACCCTGAAATTTGCGGTGCTCCCCGTTCAGGTAGAATCCTTTGTCGGCAATGTATTCAATGCTGCGGATACCGAAACGTGTGGTGTAAGTATCTACCAGTTTATCATCCGCATAAATTTTAGAGACAGCCTTGTAAAGCGACGGACTTTCCGGCGACCAGAGTTCGGGCGCGTTTACAATAAAATTTTGTTCAAAAGGTTGTCCGTGATTGATGCGGCTTGTATTCTCTTTCCGGGTAACAACTTTACCTTCCGGAGAAAGAATTTCCGTCTCTACACGGATGGCTGTTTTCTCACCGGCATTGTCTATCTTCGTTTGGAGACGTACGGCTGCAAAATCCTTGTTGACGTGAGGAGTTGTGATTTGCGTTCCCCATACAGGCACATGGATTTTGTCAGTCACAATCAGGTGTACATTGCGATACAGACCTGCTCCCGGATACCAGCGCGAAGATTGCGGACGGTTTTCCAAACGCACGGCAAGCGTATTGTTTTTACCGTTTTTATTCAATAAGGAAGTCACATTACAGTGAAAAGAATTGTAGCCGAAAGGCCAGAAACAAGCTTCTTTTCCGTTGATGTAGACACGCGCTTCACTCATGGCACCGTCAAAGAGTAGTGTCACTTCTTTGTCGGCAGGGGCGTCAAAACTGGTACGATACCATCCGGTACCTACATAAGGAAGACCGCCGGTACGTCCTGTCTTCAAGGAAGCTTTTTTCTCAAAGTTCTGTGTCACTGCCACATTCTGAAGATCATTGTTCATGTCGAATGGACCAAAAATCGCCCAGTCGTGTGGAATAACAACCGATTCCCATTTAGTGTCATTGAACTCCGGCTGACTGGCCTCTTTAAAATCTCCTTTACTGAATTTCCAGTTCTTCTCCAGCAGTGCCTCACTGCGTTGCGCTTGCATAGTGCAGGCGGCGGCCATCAAAAGTACAGCTAATAACTGTTTGGGGTGTTTCATGTTCATTTTTACTTTTCAGGTATAAAATATTTTGGATTCGGCGTAAAGTTATAAAAAAGGATTCAATAATCTTATCTCTTGAAAGCATTAAATGCACTGGCCGGTTTGCCACTGTTGTCAAGCCCCCCTTTGTGATAGCCTTTCCATTCCTTCTTTCCTTCAAATGTAGGAAAAATGTCGGTTACACTTGTAAATATCCCGCTCTTTTTGTTCCTTTGCCATCTATTTATAAACAGAAAACTTACGTATGAGAAAACTAATTTATTTGCTTTTGTTGCCGTTGGCGGTGGCTGTGACTGCATGTGGCGGTAAAAAAGGATCTTCAGATAATCAGTCGCTGCTGGCAAGAATAGACAGTATAGATGCTCACGGATTGCAGCGTATGCAGACGTCTAAGAGCGAAACTAACTTTAAGTTCAAAGGAAAAGATTATCATTCCTTTGTTTCACGTACTCCGGACGAAAGTCTGCCTCATGTGACAAATGAGATGGGAGATACTTATGTCGACAATAAAATAGTGCTGCACCTGACACGTGGTAACGAAACGGTATTGAACAAGACATTTACCAAGAATGATTTTTCATCCGTAGTCGATGCAAAATTTCTCTCGAAATCTATATTGGAAGGAATTGTATACGACAAGACCACTCCGCAGGGCATTGTATATGCCGCAAGTGTTTGTTATCCGCAGACAGATTTGTATATGCCGCTTTCTATAACGATCACCGCCGATGGAAAAATGAGTATACGGAAAGTAGATATGCTTGAAGAAGATTTGAACGATGAAGCACCCAATTAAGCCTCCAAGCAGGTGCTGACAGCAAAATTACACAAATGTGAAAGCATTTGAGACAAACGAAAGGCAACCGATGAGGTTGCCTTTCGTATTTTTGCACCGTCAACAAACTTAATATCGAATAGAATGAAGAAAAGCATTTTTATTATTTGCGTGCTGGCATCAGGATGCACGGCGATGGCTGAACAAGTCGAGAAACCCGGTCCGGCTATAGAAACACAGACTTTGGTGCCACTAACCGAGCGTGTAAATGTACAGGCAGATTCGGCATGTGTCAATCAGATTATAGATGGTTGCTGGGTAGCAGTCGGAGCTAAAAAAACGCATGCCATTCAACGTGATTTCAACCTTATGTTCAACGGAAAACCTTCTTATCGTTTTGAACTGAAAGAAGATGATAACACATTATCCGGATATGCAGCGGGGGAAACAAAAGGACGTGCGGAATTTTCTTATTGTTATGCAACTTCCGATGATTTCAAAGGTAAACCAGCCGATACATATAAGAAAGCACAAATAATGAAAACTGTATATCATCATGGAAAAGGTATTTGTCCGCAAGGTGCTTCCCGCGATTATGAGTTTTCGGTATATATCCCTTCTACATTAGGCAGTGATGTTTCCACCATTTTTGCTCAATGGCATGGAATGCCGGATCGTACTTTGGTACAGACTCCACAGGGTGAAGTGAAGAAACTGACAGCTGATGAGTTCATGGAACTGGACAAGACTACTATTTTTAAGAAAAACATGGGATACGAAAAGAAACCCAAGCTGGACAAGCAAGGTAATCCGGTGAAAGACAAACAAGGCAATCCCGTTTATCAAGCCGGAAAGGCTAACGGATGGCTGGTGGAACAAGGTGGCTATCCTCCATTGGCATTCGGATTTTCCGGCGGATGGTTTTATATCAAAGCAAACTCCGACCGTAAATGGTTGACAGATAAAGACGACCGTTGCAACGCAAATCCGGAAAAGACACCGGTTATGAAACCTGTGACATCTACATATAAAGCATCGACCATTGCTTACAAAATGCCTTTCGCCGATTTTCCGAAAGATTGTTGGATTACATTCCGTATTCATATCGATTGGACAGTCTATGGCAAAGAGGCGGAAACAATTGTAAAGCCGGGTATGCTCGATGTACAGATGGACTATCAGGAAAAAGGGAAAAAGGTTAAGAAACACATTGTGGACAATGAGAAAATCATGATTGGACGTAACGACGATGATGGTTATTACTTTAAGTTCGGTATCTACCGTGTAGGTAATAGCACGAAGCCGGTATGTTACAATCTGGCAAACTATTCAGAGAGGTAATTAGTTAGAAGGTAGAAAGAGAGTGATATCCGGATGTTCGTTTAGTGGGCATCCGGATATTTTTTTATAGGTTAATAATCTAAAAAAATAATATCGCATTTGTCAAGTGTGCTTCAAGTCTGCAAAAAGATTTGTTTTTTTGTTGCTTGCCAAATGGTATAATATATAAAATAATTAGTGATGCAAATGATGAACAAAAATGGATTTAACCGGTGTGCGGAATTCTACATCGGTCGTTTGCGGAAGGAGGGACGGTATTCCACGGCGCATGTCTACAAGAATGCCATTTTTTCTTTCAGCAAATTTTGCGGCACGTCTAATGTGTCGTTCAGACAGATCACCCGCGAGCGTTTACGACGTTACGGGCAATATCTTTATGAGTGTGGCTTGAAGCCCAATACGATTTCTACGTACATGCGTATGCTTCGTAGTATTTACAATCGGGGAGTGGAAGCGGGCAGTGCGCCTTATATTCCGCGACTGTTTCATGATGTCTATACAGGCGTGGATGTCTGGCAAAAGAAGGCTTTGCCTGCTACGGAATTGCATAAGCTTCTGTATGAAGATCCCAAATCGGAACGTTTACGCCGTACGCAAGCTATTGCCGCCCTGATGTTCCAATTTTGTGGCATGTCGTTCGCGGATTTAGCTCATCTGGAGAAATCGGCACTCGATCAGAATGTACTGCGATACAATCGTATCAAAACCAAAACTCCGATGAGTGTGGAAGTGCTGAATACTGCAAAGGAAATGATTAATCAGCTTCGTAGCAAGGAAAATTCTCATCCTGATTGTCCGGATTATCTGTTTGATATTCTTCGTGGGGATAAAAAACGGACGGATGAAAGAGGTTACCGGGAATATCAGTCCGCTCTCCGTCGATTTAATAATTCTCTGAAGGACTTGGCAAGAGCTTTACATTTGCAATCCCCCGTCACTTCCTATACGCTGCGCCATTCTTGGGCAACGACTGCGAAGTATCGGGGAGTCTCCATTGAAATGATTAGTGAATCATTGGGGCACAAATCTATTAAAACCACACAAATCTACTTGAAAGGCTTTGGACTTAAAGAACGTACAGAGGTAAATAAAGGGAATTTATCTTACATAAGAAACTGTTGTGTAGGTAGCGTAAAAACTGTAAAGTGTTAATCATCAGAATTAAAATATGTGTGTTACTTCTTAGGTAACGGAACTTAAATTTGACGCAAAGATAGACAAAAACACGAATAGAAAGCAAATATTCCTCCACTTTTTTTCGTTTTATCTGAAACATAGAGCAAAAAACTATTCGAACATGAAATAACCTTATTTTCATGCTCTATACTTTTTATTGCCTGATCTCTAGATTTTCCCTGTTGAGTATTAGGCCTTTCCATATTTTACGCCTTTGTCATGTGTGTGATTTCTATTTTCATCATAGTGTACGCTTCGTGTATGTATTATCCGTTACCTAAGAAGTAACGGAATCACATGGGGTAAAAAAATATGATTTTAACGAAACCAAAATCAGTAAATGCCGGGCCTATTAGTGGGACAGGGGAAGGCGTAGCACACTCAAAACGCTGGTATGTAGCACTCGTTCGAATGCATCACGAGAAGAAGGTATCCGAGCGTTTGTCTAAGATGGGAATTGATTCTTTTGTTCCCGTTCAGCAACAGATCCATCAATGGAGCGACCGTCGAAAGATGGTTGATACAGTCTTACTTCCAATGATGGTTTTTGTTCATGTCAATCCAAAAGAGCGTATGGAAGTCCTGAGCTTCTCCACGGTCAGCCGTTATATGGTGATGCGTGGTGAAAGCACTCCTGCCGTTATTCCTGACGAGCAGATGGCACGTTTCCGTTTCATGCTCGATTATTCCGAAGAAGCAGTCTGTATGAATGATACTCCACTGGCGCGTGGTGAGAAAGTTCGTGTCATAAAAGGTCCTTTGAGCGGCCTTGTCGGCGAACTCGTGACTGTCGGGGGGAAGAGTAAGATTGCCGTTCGTTTAAATATGCTTGGCTGTGCTTGTGTAGATATGCCAATCGGTTATGTAGAACCCACAAAGATTAGTAATGACGACACAAAAAAACTTTAACGTATTTCTATTCATTCTACTACTAGGAGTTTTTTCTCCTTTGATGGCTCAAAATATGAGCGATTCTCAAGTATTGGAGTATGTCAAAGAGGGGATTAGACAAGGGAAAGAACAAAAACAATTAGCCTCTGAAC
>NZ_JAHQVH010000007.1:0-159057 GCF_019052435.1 Bacteroides sp. MSK.20.12
TCCTCTTTAGACTGGCTAAGATTTATGCATACCCCCAATGATTATCGGGTGAGCCGTGATTTTTTCAAATATATGTAAGCATTGCTCGGAAATTTGCAGTAAATTTGCGCCATTAAAATTATAAACAGTAATATTATGGCAGCAAAACCAAGTATTCCTAAAGGAACTCGTGACTTTTCGCCGGTAGAAATGGCGAAGCGTAATTATATATTCAATACGATTCGTGACGTATATCATTTGTATGGTTTCCAACAGATAGAGACTCCGTCTATGGAGATGCTTTCTACACTGATGGGAAAGTACGGCGATGAAGGGGATAAACTACTCTTTAAGATTCAAAATTCAGGAGATTACTTTTCCGGGATTACTGACGAAGAATTGTTAAGCCGTAATGCTGTCAAACTGGCAAGCAAATTTTGTGAGAAAGGTTTGCGTTATGACTTGACAGTACCTTTTGCTCGCTACGTCGTGATGCATCGTGATGAGATCACTTTCCCGTTCAAGCGCTATCAGATTCAACCGGTATGGCGTGCTGACCGTCCGCAAAAAGGACGTTATCGCGAATTTTATCAATGTGATGCTGACGTTGTAGGAAGCGATTCATTACTGAACGAAGTGGAATTGATGCAGATTGTCGATACTGTTTTCAGTCGTTTTAATATTCGTGTATGTATTAAGATAAACAACCGTAAGATTCTTTCCGGTATCGCTGAAATTATAGGTGAATCGGATAAAATCGTCGATATTACTGTAGCGATTGATAAACTGGATAAAATAGGTTTGGATAATGTAAATGCCGAACTGAAAGAGAAGGGAATCAGTGATGAGGCTATTGCCAAGTTGCAGCCGATTATTCTCCTTAGCGGTACGAATGCGGAAAAGTTGGCAACATTGAAAAATGTATTATCGGCCAGTGAAGTAGGATTGAAAGGAGTGGAAGAAAGCGAATTTATCCTGAATACATTGGAAACAATGGGCTTGAAGAATGAAATCGAGCTTGACCTGACATTGGCTCGCGGACTGAATTACTATACAGGTGCTATCTTTGAAGTGAAAGCGTTGGATGTGCAGATTGGTAGTATCACAGGTGGTGGTCGCTATGATAATCTGACCGGAGTATTTGGTATGGCAGGAGTGTCGGGAGTGGGTATCTCTTTTGGTGCAGACCGTATCTTCGACGTATTGAACCAACTTGAACTTTATCCGAAAGAAGCTGTGAATGGAACAGAACTTCTATTCATCAACTTCGGCGAAAAGGAAGCTGCATTCTCTATGGGAATTCTGTCGAAAGTGCGTGCTGCCGGTATCCGTGCCGAGATTTTCCCGGATGCAGCCAAGATGAAGAAACAGATGAGCTATGCCAATACAAAGAATATTCCGTTTGTAGCTATTGTCGGCGAGAATGAAATGAACGAAGGCAAAGCCATGTTGAAGAATATGGAGACAGGAGAACAAAATCTTGTTTCGGCAGAAGAACTGATTGCTGTTGTGAAGAAATAAGCAGAGATATTAGAAATTGTTTTTCATGGCTACTTACAGAGTAGAAAAATCAGTATATAATTTTATAACGAACCATTATAAAAATCTAAGTACATGAATAAAATTATAAGTATAATCGCTTTATTGCTCATCCTGCCTATTTTTAAAGTGGAAGCATACGATTTTGTAATTGATGAAATTACATATAATTTCACAAAAGAACATGGTACGGTTGAAGTGTCTGGGCTTCGAGAATTTTTAAATCTCGAACCTGGAGACCGAAATTCAAGTCTGCCTCTTGTGGTGAATATTCCTCCTGTCGTTACTTATAAGGATAATAAATATGACGTTGTTAGCATTGGATATGCTGCATTTCAAGGGTGTAGAAAAGTTACTGAAATAAAAATACCATCGACAGTTCGAGAGATTGGAGAATTTGCTTTTGAAAATTGTTCCAAACTTGAAATTATCAACATACCTGATTCCGTAAAGATGATTGGGCGATGTACTTTTTCTGGTTGTTACGCTCTGAAATCAATATTATTACCTCTGATGCTTAAGAGTATAGGAGTTGAAGCATTTAAAGGTTGTGATTTTAAAGAAATAACTATACCGGAGGGGGTAACCGTAATTGGGGATGAAGCATTTGCTACATGCGAAAGCCTTGAATATGTATCGTTGCCTGATAGCATGGAAACTCTTCATAATGGTTTGTTTAGTGGTTGTGGAAAATTGAAATCAATAAAACTTCCAAGAAATTTGAAAATAATAAGGGACTATTGTTTTGCTGAATGTATTTTATTGGAAAACATGGAATTTCCAAATTCATTGTATTATTTAGGAGATTTTGCACTATCTAAGACTGGTGTGAAAAATATAATAATTCCAGATTCTTTCACAGAATTAGGGAAATCTGTCTTTTATGGTTGTACCGATTTAGAAAGTATTTCAATACAAAATAATAAGTTGAGGATAGGTGGATCATTATTTTATAATTGTAGCGGTCTAAAGAAAGTTATATATGGGAGTGTCATAGTTCCTGAAAAAACATTTTATGGATGTTCGTCCTTGACCGAGGTGAAGTTATTAGATTCAGTAAAGTTTATTGGAGAAGAAGCGTTTGAATCATGCACATCACTTGTATCAATTGATTTACCGTATTTAGTAGAGGAAATTGGGAAACGAAGTTTTAGAGGATGTACCTCATTAAGTAATATAAATTTTCCTTTGTCTTTAAGGAAAATTGGGGCAAATGCCTTTCAAGGATGTATAAATCTCAAAAAGGTAGAATTGCCTAAAAGGCTGGAACAGTATAGGTACGATTTTGAAGATACTACAAAATTTAAGTGGATTAAATAGTAATTATATATTCGTGAATAAGAGACAATTTCTTAGGGAAAACTGCCATATAGGACGGTGGAGTCTCAATGCGTTCACTATAAAACTATGAGTGTGGAATCAATTCTTAGCATTACAGCTAGCCTTATTGCCATTGGCGGTTTAGTGTATGCAGGTTATCAAAGGTGTAAGAAGAAAAGTCTGTCAACGTTGATGACCGAGCTTGTTGCTAAAAATACATCTGTAAAAGGTCAGCAGGCAATCCTTCAAAAAATCAGCAGAAACCTCTATTTAAGTGGGAAAGGATTGTCAATCGGCTATATCAGGAATTTCTCCGTCAGTGGCAGATCGAAAGAGGTTATATTTCAAGATATATGTTTGAAAAATAACATTGAACCGACTGTGGAACTGTGTAAACGGATGTTGACGTATGACGTTCCCTCATTTCGTGCGAAATGGAATGAACAGCACATTGAAAATATAAATAAACCTGCGCAATCAATGACCCAATTGTTGGTGGAACAACCTATCACGAACGGTAAACGACAGATTGTCTACTTATCTGCATTGTTTCAGGAAAAATATCCTGAAACGTATAAAAGGCTGACGGATATTTTGGATAAGCATAATGTCGGGTATGCTTTACTCAAAGCAACACGCGATATATGGTGTCGTGATTATATGCCGGTACAGACGGCAAGTGGCAAACTTATTCAGTTCAAATATGACCCTTCATATTTGAAGAACAATGAAAAATACGAGGCATCACGTTCTAATGTATGTGAAGTATGTAAAGCAAATGGTATTAAACCGACTTTCTCAGACATCAATCTTGATGGTGGAAATGTCCTTATTTGTGGCAACCGTGCTATCATCTCTGATCGTGTGTTTAGTGAAAATCCTGGTAGAAAAGAGGAAGATTTGAAAGCCGAACTTAGCCGCCTACTTGAAGCCGAGATAATAATTATTCCAGCGCAGAAAGACGATTTCACAGGTCATGCAGATGGTATGGTTCGCTTCGTCAACTGCGATACAATTCTCGGTAATGACCGTGCTGAAGAATTCAAGTATTGGCGCGAGAAGATGGATAAAGTAATCAGCACTTATCACCTACAATATATTGATGTGCCATTTTTTTATGGCTACAAAGATAAAGCACATCCCGAACATGCAATTGGGATATATGTCAATTACCTTAAAGTTGAGAATCTGATTGTAGTTCCCGTGTTCGGTGTTCCCGGAAATAAGGATGCCGAAGCTGTTGTGAAAATCAAAGAAATCTTTCCTGATAAAATAGTTGAAACAATTGACTACAATGAGGTAGCTTTGGAAGGTGGTCTTCTCAATTGTACTACATGGACGTTGAATAGTTTTCAATGATAAAGATGGGTAGGTCGCTTTCGACACCTTAATCCTGATTGAATAATTTTGAACAGAGAATATCTTCTCGGATTTTGTAATAGTTTACTTATTTCTAAAGAAATAAATGACAAGATCCTGAGTATCTTAATCATAGGTCTACGATATGACACTAGAAGAATATAGTCTCATTTTAATATTTTATTTGATCTAGTATTCCATTGAGGAAAGCAATCGCTACTCCATAATTCGTCATAGGAATGTGTTGCTCCCGTGCACGTTCGATGCGGCTAAGTACGTATTTACGATTGAACATACATGCTCCGCAATGGATTACCAGCGAATAAGGAGTCAGGTCTTGTGGAAAGTCGGTTCCTGCTACCATATCAATTTGCAGATTCTCTCCAATCCGTTTCCGTAACAAACGGGGAAGTTTCACTCTTCCTATATCTTCTGAAAGGGGAGCGTGTGTACAAGCTTCCGCTATTAGTACACGTGACGATTCCGTCAGCCTTTCAATCGCAGTTGCACTTTCTACATAATAGTGAATATCCCCCTTATAACCTGCGAAAAGTACAGAAAAAGAAGTCAGTTCACTTTCCTTTGGTTTCTGTTCATAGATCGCTTTGAAAACTTGTGAATCGGTGATGATTAACTTCGGAGGACGGGCAAGGGCTTGCAGGGTTGCCGGAAACTTGTCAGTGGTGCAAGTCACTACGAGACATTTTTTGTCCAACAATTCACGGATAGTCTGCACTTGTGGTAAAATCAGTCTGCCTTTTGGAGCTTGAATATCCTGCGGCATAACCAGAAGTACAAGGTCGTTTTCTGTCACAAGTTCCCCGGTGATACTCTGTTGACCGAAGTCCGAGGGTAATTTTTCGAGAATGGCTTGCCGGATCTGTTCAATTCCTGTCTTTTCTTTGGCGCTGATAAGTAATGGGCGTATTTTACATTCTTCCTCAATATATGTGGCTAAGCTATCACTGTTCTCTCGTATATCTATTTTATTCAGTACCGGAATGACAGGGATATTCTTCTCTTTCAATAGTGCCAGCATCTCTTTTTCATGAGAAAAAGTAGTATCTCCACATAGCAGCAATGCAATATCTGTTTTCTCAATAGCCTTTAAAGTCCGGCTGATACGCAGCTCTCCAAGTTCTCCCTCATCATCGAACCCCGGAGTATCTATAAACAAACACGGACCAATACCTTGAATTTCCATAGCTTTGGATACAAGGTCGGTAGTCGTTCCCGGAGTATCTGAAACGAGGGCGGTATCCTGTCCTGTCAATGCATTGATAAGAGAAGATTTACCACTGTTCCGTCTACCGAAAAGGGCTATATGAAGTCTGCTTGCATTTGGAGTATCTGTTAAGCTCATAATTACTAATTTATCAATCTGTTAATTCATGTACAGCCAATTGGCACATCGACATATTAGCACATTGGCGTATGATTTAAAATCTAAAATCTCTTTGCCCTGCGGCTATGGCTTTGAGGTTTCGGATAGCTATTTCCCTGATTTTGGGGTTGGGGATTCGGTCTGTTTCTTTTAGAATCAATTTCAATCCTTTCTGACGGGTATCTTCGGAAGCATAATCTTCCAGATACTCTTTCAGAGTCATCAGGGCATTGGGGCCGCAACAGTTGGCTATCTGGCCGGATTTCACTAATGACATGAAACGGTCACCTGTCCGTCCTTCCCGGTAACAGGCAGTACAGAAGCTGGGAATATATCCAAGTTCGAGCAACCAATTGACCACCTCGTCCAATGTCCGGGTATCGCTTACGTCAAATTGCGCGGAATTATGATCGGGTAATTCCGTTTCAGCATATCCGCCTACACTGGTACGTGAGCCGCCGCTGATTTGTGAGATACCCAATTCGAGTACCTTCTTGCGTGATTCTTGTGATTCACGTGTGGAAATAATCATTCCAGTATAAGGAACGGCAATTCGGATAACAGCTACAATCTTACTGAATATCTCATCGGAAATTGAATTCGGAAAATCTCCGGCATTAATGTCATCCGCCGAACAGATACGCGGCACACTGATTGTATGGGGACCTACACCGAATTTGGCTTCCAGATGTTCGGCATGCATTAACAATCCGATAAAATCATACCGATAAGTATTCAAACCGAAAAGCACACCAATACCTACATCATCGATTCCCCCTTCCATGGCACGGTCCATCGCTTCGGTGTGATAGGCATAATTGCTTTTCGGACCGGTGGGATGAAGTGCTTCGTAGTTGTCCTTGTGATAAGTCTCCTGGAATAAGATATACGTACCGATACCCGCTTCTTTTAATCGACGATAATTTTCTACTGTAGTAGCTGCGATATTTACGTTTACCCGGCGGATCGCTCCGTTTTTATGCCTAATGCTATAAATTGTCTGAATAGATTCAAGGATGTATTCTATTGGGTTCAGTGACGGATGCTCACCGGCTTCAAGAGCGAGCCGCTTATGTCCCATGTCCTGCAAAGCAATCACTTCCCTGCGAATTTCCTCCTGCGTCAGTTTCTTGCGTGCAATCGTCTTGTTTTTAGCATGATACGGACAATATACGCAACCATTTACGCAATAGTTCGACAAATAAAGCGGTGCGAACATGACGATACGGTTGCCATAAAACTTCTGTTTGATTTCTTTGGCGAGATGAAAGATACGTTCTATCAGGTCAGGTTGGTTACATTCCAGCAGAATAGCCGCTTCCCGGTGCGTCAGTCCCTTGCACAACGCTGCCTTTTCAATCAGTTGTTCAATCAGGACACGATTATCCTTATTGTTCTGTGCATATTCCAGCGTATCCAAAATTTCTTCGTGATGGATAAACTCTTCTGCTTTGGATGAATCTTTTTGGTATATCATAATATTCTTTGTTTTTTCACCACAGATTACACGGATTCACACAGATTAAAATTTAATTTGAAATAAATCTGTGTGAATCCGTGTAATCTGTGGTGCACTTAAAGTCGCCTCTTTCGGTAGATATCTCATAACCGATGGTATTCAACTGCTTTTGTAAGGTAGCCAGTCCTTCGGCGGATTCCGCTCCGAGTGAAGCTTTGTCATTGTATAATTCATATTTTCTCCGTTCCTCCCGGGGAGACAGGTTGGGCATAACCACATTTGCGCCTGCCAATATACCCCGCTCCCTACCATCAGGAATAAGAGTGGCGAGAGCCGTTGTTGCCGGAATCAATGCGGATGGATGCATCAAACGGAAGATCGATAATAGAAGAATCGTCCGTTCCACCGTTCCGCTGGGATATTGGGCAAAAGGCGTATCATGATGGGGTAGGAAAGGACCGATGCCAATCATTTCCGGCTGTAGCTTTTCAATGAACAAGATATCCTCGATGATATGTTCTACTGTTTGCCCTGGGCTGCCGACCATAATTCCGGTTCCTGTCTGATAGCCGATGTCTTTTAAATCCGCTAAACATTGCAGGCGTTGTTTGCCGGACATTTCTGCCGGATGCAGTTGCCGATAATGCGACTCATTATATGTTTCGTGACGTAACAGATAACGGTTGGCTCCGGCACGGAAGAAACGTTCGTATGCCTCACGTGATTTTTCACCGAGTGACAGCGTAATAGCACAATCCGGATACTCCTGTCTGATACGGGCAACAGTCATTTCTATCTGATCGTTTGTTAGTGCAGGATCTTCTCCTCCTTGTAATACAAAGGTGCGGAATCCCAGTTCATAGCCCTGTTTGCAACAGTTCAGTATACTCTCTCGGCTCAACCGGTAACGTTCGATATTGGGATTTCCTTTTCGGATACCACAGTAATAACAGTTGTTCCGGCAGCAATTGCTGACTTCAATCAGTCCACGGATATAAATCTTATTTTCGAAGTGGCGGAGAGCGACTTCCTGCGCCTGTTTATTGATGTAACGCAGGGTGTCTGCGTCACATCCGGTCAACAGTTGCCGGAGCTCTTCCGGGCTAAGTGTTCTTTCCTGCCGTAGTTTATCGATCCATTGTTTCATAGCTCTCTTTTCGTTTGAGCAGCTCTTGTGCCAATTGGCGACGTCCCGAAACAATATCATTATGCGTACTTGGCCCGGTGATGCATCCACCCTCACACGCCATCACTTCAATAAACTGCCCCGCAGCCTTTCCTGTCTTGGCGCAGGCACGCAACAGAGCGATATTCTTTTTATTGATGTCCGACACTTGTATTGCATTGATTTTATCCGCTTCCTCTTTCAGATAAGCTTTGACAGCTCCCATCACACCACCTGCCTGTGCAAATCCATGTGCTTCGCGAACAGACGTATGTAATACAGAGAACTCCTGTACCTGTTCCAGTTCAATACCCAACCCGTCGAGAATCGAACCGATTTCTTCAAACGTCAGAATATAATCCACTGCTTCGTCACGACGTACTTCTTTGCGTTTAGCCACACAAGGGCCGACAAACACAACCTTAGCATCCGGATGCTTCTCTTTGGCAATCCGTGCGGCATAGTACATCGGTGATCCGGTGGTAGAAACGTAAGGTTTCATATCCGGAATATGTTTCTCTACCAGCTCGATATAAGAAGGGCAACAGGAAGTAGTCATAAATTTTTGTCCCTCTTCCAATTTCTCCAGTAACTCGTGTGCTTCATTGCTGGTGGTTGCCATAGCACCTTCGGCCACTTCGATCACATCCGTAAATCCTATTTCTTTGAAAGCACCGTACACCTGTCCGATAGAAGTCTTAAACTGTCCCAGAATAGACGGAGCAACGATGGCAACCATCTTTTCTCCTTTACGGATGCGTTGCAATACATCGAATGTTTGCGAGATTTCGAAGATAGCACCGAACGGACAAGCATTCATGCATTTTCCGCAGTAGATACACTTGCTTTCATCAATATGTTCTATGCCGTGTTCATCTTTGCTGATAGCTTTTACCGGGCAAGCCTCTTCACAAGGCACGGGAATATATACGATAGCGTGATAAGGACAACTCTTGTGACAAATACCGCAACTGACACATGTGTCATGGTCAATCATTGCCTGACCGTTTTTCTTGAAACGTATCGCATCTTTGGGGCAATTCATGTAACAGCTACGTGCCACGCATCCGCGACAAAGGTTGGTTATTTCATAATTGATCTGTACACAGGAAGAACAGGCCTCGTCGATGACGCACATGATATTTTCCTTGTCCGGTTCGGGGCGGCTCAATGCCAATCGCGCATATTCGGAAAGCGGGGTAACTTCGTCGTGTTCGTCTGTCATATCCAGTCCCATCAGAGGAAAAGTCTTGTACCTCCACACTGCGCGTTCTTTATGTACGCAACACCGTCCTAGGGGTTTTGATTTTCGTGGACTCAATTCAATCGGGAGCCGGTCTATCTTTTCCACTAATTCGTCGTTTTTCCAGAGTTTAACGAGGTCTGCCAGCAATTTATGCCGGACAATCATAATATTATTCGTAAATGCCATATTGCAATAAAAAGGTTGTTAGTTAGTTGGTGCAAAGATACGAACAGAATTTCAATATTTAAGTTTTTTGAAACATTCTTGTAACTTTTTTGTAGCCATCGCGTGTTATCTTTGTAGTGGACAAAAAAACTAAGAGGAGGCAGAGTTATGAATAGCAGTATTTTCGAACAACGTAGTCGTTTTGCCATGATTGGCGCATTGATGGTTATTATCAGCCTGCTGTTTTTATTCTACATGGGAAGTTCTTTGGTAAGCTCTACCAAAAAATATCTGGAGCAGATACAAGGGATAGAGATCACTTGTATCGACACAGACGAATAAAAACAAGCAACCGAAAGGTAGGATAACCCGGGGGAAATTTGTATTTTTGCCGGAAGAAAAAACAGACCTTATGGAAGAAAAGAATAGAGCCTGGAAAACGGTGAGTAGTAAATATCTATTTCGCCGTCCGTGGCTGACTGTGCGTTGCGAAGATATGTTGCTTCCCAACGGTAACCATATCCCCGAATATTATATCCTTGAGTATCCCGACTGGGTAAATACGATTGCCATTACAAAAGATGGTAAATTTGTTTTTGTCCGCCAGTACCGTCCGGGAATTGAACGAACTTGTTATGAACTTTGTGCCGGTGTCTGTGAAAAGGAAGACGCTTCACCGTTAGTATCCGCCCAACGTGAATTGTGGGAGGAAACAGGTTACGGAAAAGGAAACTGGCAGGAATATATGGTGATTTCCGCTAATCCGAGCACCCATACTAATCTGACTTATTGCTTTCTTGCTACAGACGTGGAACTGATAGACCATCAGCATCTGGAAGCTACTGAAGATATCAGTGTACATCTGCTTACGTTGGAAGAGGTGAGAAGCCTGCTTGATAAGAACGAAATTATGCAGGCGCTGAATGCTGCTCCATTGTGGAAATATATAGCAAATCTGTAATATCGTTTGGAATTTTGTAGAGAAATAATAACTTTGGAGAAAATTTAAATTATCTAATTATGAAAACTATATTATGGAGTATTCTTTGTTTGTTTCTCTCCGGATGGGGAAGTATGCAAACGGTGTCAGCGCAGGACTTGCAAGAGATGGAAAAGAACTTGTCCGCTATCAATGAGGATTTGAATCAGAAGACAAAAGAATATAGTTGGCAGCTTGCGGCGGCTTATGCAGATTATTGTGAAGCAAACAATAAATATATAAGCTGGAACGACTTGCCTTATCTACAAACAGTTGTCGAATATGAACGGCCTGCTTCTTTGGAAACTTACCGACTGGCGCATAAAGCCAGTAAAGATGAATTGGATAAGTTTCTAAATACATATAAGGAATATAAGGATCTGACAAAGAAGCAGAAAGAAGCAGTAACCAAAGAGGAGAAGGATGCTGTATCGACTGCTTTTTCTGCATTCTGGAAGAAATTGAGAAGTGAAGAAAATCCTTATAAAGATTTGTATTATGCCGAACGGAAAGCGATCAGCAAATATCGGGCAGAAGCTTTGCGGTATGTGATTGCCCATTATAAAGAAAAAAAGCAGGAGATTCCGACTTCTTATATAAAATATGCTGAACGGTCTTATTTATTGCAGAAAGGTTCTGCTTTGGAGTTGTTGCAGAAAGAAATAAACGCATTGGAAAGTGTGCAGAGAGAACTTGTTCAGGATATAACAAGAGCAAGGTATGGGTTGGGTAAGACTGAAGATAAATAAAAGAGAGTTTCACACATAATTGATTAAGGTAATACGGGATGGAGAAATCCCTTTCTATATTGGGAGGTCTGGACTGAAAAGTTCAGACCTCTTTATCTTTTCCCTCAAGTACGTATAGAAAAGTTCTTTCCCCTCCTATGCAAACTTCTTTTGCATAGGAAGGAAACTTATTAAGGCTGTAGAGCAAACTATAATTGCAACTTTTGATTATATAAATGAAGGCTTCGTTTTTATAATTGCAAGCTTTGTTTTTATAATTGCAACTTGCGTTTATAGATTGGAGTAAGGGGAAAGTAACTTTTCCCCAAGAGAAAAGCAAGTTCTCACCTTATAGAAAAGAACTTTTCTAGTTATACTTTGGACGATAGGTAGTAGCGATTCGGGAATAGTGGTGTATGTTTGTTCAACGTTTATTCCAATACAAAAATAATAGTTTCATTTACAGGCGCCCAATCATAAATGAATTTGGCATGGGAAGTTGCATTTCGTACGCACATGTGCGAACGCGGTGTCGTTCCTAACGACGGACTATATTCTATCTGTGTCTTGCGGGGAGCATTGACCGGTACTCCGTGAATATAGGCTCCATCCGTGAAACGACTCGCATAAGGAGCATAACCTCCTGTCTCTTTCGAACCGTCTTTTAGAAATACCATCTTCGCCTTCTTTTCCTGTAATACAAACATTCCTAAAGGAGTTTCCTGTGCATACGGCGGCAGGTGGCGTCCCGTAGTGGAAGGATTCATGCTGCGAACCATCCATTGCCCTTCTCCGCTACGTTCGAGAGCAGCGATATTCTGATTGTGGCGGTCTACGAAAACAGCTTTGTTAAAAACAATCGTATCTCCGATTACTTTGACATACTTTTTAGGAATCATCCATTCATCTCCGGTAAACATTGGCTCTGCTTTTATGAATTTTTCCCCATCTTCGATAAAACGGGTTAGTTCTCCATCCTGACCGTATCGTTCGGGCACTAATGTGTCGGTCAACAAGTAAAGCGGAACGGATTGGTAACGTTCTATGCCGAGAGTATCCGCCACCCGTCCGTAAGCGTTTCTTTTGAAATTCTTCACAAGTGGTGCTTCTCCATTTCTATTTTTGTAATTCTGGAGAATTGCCCAAGTGGAAGGCTGCAATTGTATATTTTCAAGCAAAGCCAGCCGTTCTTTGATTTTGTCCCATTGAAACTGCCGGGTAGTGTCTTTATAAGGATAGGTGTCTTCCAATGTATATTGGTCATACAATAAATCTTTGGTGATTTGTATTTGCTCTGCTGTGAGTTTCTTTTCAACAGGTTTAACCTCGGGTTGAGTTATTGTATCTTGCGACAGCGAATCTGTCTGTTGTTGTTCATGTACAGGAGAAATCTCCCCTGTACGCGAAGTGCAGGAGTAGAAGACGCAAGAGGCAATGATGAGGCCGGATGCTATTCTATTCATATTATTTATACAGTGCATTTGATGGTTCGTTTACGAATATACATCATTATAAGGAATAATCCTTTTGTTTTGTTTAAAAAGTAGGTGACAAATATACTTTTTTGCCATACAGTGCAAGTTGTCAGTCATTTTGTCAGTCTATTTCTGACAAAGAATCATTTATTTACTTTGGCACGCTTTTCGCAATAACTTTAGCGTTCCGCCTGAAAGACGGTGGATAACATCTACAATTAAATGTATAACTAAAATATAACAAGTAACTATGAACATTAAACCATTAGCAGACAGAGTGCTTATCCTCCCTGCACCTGCAGAAGAAAAAACAATTGGTGGTATCATTATTCCTGATACAGCAAAAGAAAAACCTTTGAAGGGTGAAGTTGTGGCAGTAGGTCACGGTACGAAAGATGAAGAGATGGTATTGAAAGTAGGCGATACAGTTCTTTATGGTAAATATGCCGGAACAGAACTTGACGTTGAAGGTACTAAATATCTTATCATGCGTCAGAGCGATGTTCTCGCTGTTTTGGGTTAATTAATAATAGTAAATAGTAAATCTTTAAATAGTAAATAAAGAGATGGCAAAAGAAATATTATTCAATATCGATGCCCGTGACCAATTGAAAAAAGGTGTCGATGCTTTGGCAAATGCAGTAAAAGTAACTCTGGGCCCGAAAGGACGTAACGTTATCATTGAGAAGAAATTCGGTGCGCCGCACATCACAAAAGACGGTGTGACAGTAGCAAAAGAAATCGAATTGGCAGATGCTTACCAGAATACTGGTGCACAGCTGGTAAAAGAAGTTGCTTCTAAGACAGGTGACGATGCCGGTGACGGTACAACTACTGCAACCGTTCTTGCACAAGCTATCGTAGCTGAAGGTTTGAAGAACGTAACTGCCGGTGCTAGCCCGATGGATATCAAACGTGGTATCGACAAGGCTGTTGCCAAAGTGGTAGAATCAATCAAGGATCAGGCTGAAACTGTAGGTGACAACTATGACAAGATCGAACAAGTTGCTACCGTATCTGCAAACAACGACCCGGTAATCGGTAAATTGATTGCTGACGCTATGCGTAAAGTTTCTAAAGACGGTGTAATCACTATCGAAGAAGCAAAAGGTACAGACACTACTATCGGTGTAGTAGAAGGTATGCAGTTCGACCGTGGTTATTTGTCAGCTTACTTCGTGACAAATACAGAAAAAATGGAATGTGAGATGGAGAAACCTTACATCCTGATCTATGACAAGAAGATTTCTAACCTGAAAGATTTCTTGCCTATCCTCGAACCGGCTGTACAAACAGGTCGTCCTCTGTTGGTAATTGCAGAAGATGTAGATAGCGAAGCGTTGACTACATTGGTAGTAAACCGTCTGCGTTCTCAATTGAAGATCTGTGCTGTGAAGGCTCCGGGCTTCGGTGATCGTCGTAAAGAAATGTTGGAAGATATCGCTATCCTGACAGGTGGTGTTGTTATCAGCGAAGAAAAAGGTTTGAAACTGGAACAAGCTACTATCGAAATGTTGGGTACTGCTGACAAAGTTACAGTTACTAAAGACTATACAACTGTTGTAAACGGTGCAGGTAACAAAGATAGCATCAAAGAACGTTGCGAACAGATCAAAGCACAAATCGTGGCAACTAAGTCTGACTATGACCGTGAGAAATTGCAGGAACGTCTGGCTAAATTGTCAGGTGGTGTAGCTGTTCTCTATGTAGGTGCTGCTTCAGAAGTGGAAATGAAAGAAAAGAAAGACCGTGTAGATGATGCTTTGCGTGCAACTCGTGCTGCAATTGAAGAAGGTATCATCCCGGGTGGTGGCGTAGCTTATATCCGTGCAATTGATGCTATCGACGGCATGAAGGGTGACAATGCTGACGAAACAACCGGTGTTGAAATCATCAAACGTGCTATCGAAGAACCACTTCGTCAGATTGTTGCTAACGCTGGTAAAGAAGGTGCGGTAGTTGTTCAGAAAGTACGTGAAGGCAAGGGTGACTTTGGTTACAACGCTCGTTTGGATATTTACGAAAACTTGCATGCTGCCGGTGTAGTAGACCCTGCTAAGGTTGCTCGTGTAGCTTTGGAAAATGCAGCTTCTATCGCTGGTATGTTCCTGACTACTGAATGTGTAATTGTAGAAAAGAAGGAAGATAAACCTGAAATGCCAATGGGCGCTCCCGGAATGGGAGGCATGGGCGGAATGATGTAATTCCAGCTTTCGCTTAAGAATATATAAAGAAGATAAGAACCACTTTCCCTAATAAGGGGAGGTGGTTCTTTTTTTGTATTCCTGCAACATCTCTGCCTTCAATTTGTTCGATTGTTGGAATACCCTTATATTTATTGTCTAATTTATTAATAAATCGAGAGATGTTGAAAGTAGTAACATTTATGAAGCAAGTAGCCCGTGGGCTACAGATGGAGGGAAACTTTGGCACTGCCCATGTATACCGTAGCAGTCTCAATGCCATCATTGCTTATTGTGGGAAAGAGGATTTCACCTTCTATGAGGTGAGTCCGGAGTGGTTAAAAGGGTTCGAAGTGCATCTTCGTAGTCGTGGATGTAGTTGGAATACCGTCTCCACTTATTTGCGCACGTTTCGTGCAGTTTATAATCGTGCTGTCGATCTTCGTAAGGCACCTTATGTTCCTCACTTGTTCCGTTCTGTTTATACCGGTACTCGTGCCGATCATAAACGTGCGTTAGGTGAGGAGGATATAAAGAAAGTATTTGCCAGGTTATCACAGGCTTTTGTCGGTTCTCCGTCATTACGCAAGGCACAGGAATTATTTATCCTTATGTTTTTATTGCGCGGTTTGCCTTTTGTCGATCTCGCCTATTTGCGTAAAAGTGATTTACGTGACAATGTGATTACATATCGCAGACGTAAGACAGGCCGCACCTTGTCGGTGACTCTAACTGCAGAAGCGATGATTCTGGTAAAGAGATATATGAACCGTGACAGTTCTTCTCCTTATCTGTTTTCTTTGTTAAAGAGTCGTGAAGGGACTCCGGAGGCTTATCGTGAATATCAGTTGGCATTGCGCACATTCAATCGTCAGTTGATGTTGCTGGGCGAATTATTGGGGTTGGGCGATAGATTGAGCTCTTATACCGCCCGCCATACCTGGGCTACAACAGCTTATTATTGTGAGATTCATCCGGGTATTATTTCCGAAGCAATGGGACATTCTTCCATCACTGTAACCGAAACGTATCTGAAGCCTTTCAGGAATAAGAAAATAGATGAAGCTAATAGACAGGTCGTTGATTTTGTGAAGCGTACTATTAGTGGATTAATCGCTTGATAAATAGTCTGTTACTTTGTAGGTAACGGGAATAAATACCGGTGCAAATATGAGCATATTTCTTAAAACAACCAAACGAAATCATACATTTTTTCTAATAAACCACTCAAAAAAGGAATAGGACAGATAAAACACGCGGATTCTTTGTATTAGGGCTTTGTTAACTTCTAAATTTTGCACAAGATTTCCCCTCCCCGCTACTTGCTTTCAAAAGCAGGGGTAAAAATGTTTCGTAGCATATCGTATCGTTTTTCAGTATTGACTACTCCCGAAGAGCAGGACAAAGGTTCTTCCGTTACCTACAAAGTAACGGGCATGCTATTATTGAAACTTAGTGTTTAATAATATATTATTAATGTAATTTTTAAGTAGTTATGAAAAGAAAATTTGTAAAAGTGATGTTCTTCGGGGCGCTGGCACTTTCTACTGTCACTTATGTAGGCTGTAAAGACTACGATGATGACATTGACAATCTGCAAACACAGATTGATGCTAATAAGGCTAGCATCGCTGATCTGCAGAAATTTGTAGATGCTGGTAATTGGGTGAAGAGTGTAGAACCTGTTACTGGTGGATTCAAGGTAACATTTAACGATGGAAAATCTTATAGTATCATAAATGGTGCTAAAGGTGATAAAGGTGACAAAGGTGATACAGGTGCTCCGGGAGTGGCTGGTGGTCAGGGAACTCCGGGATCAAAAGTGACTATTGATCCGGAGACCGGAGAATGGTTAATTGATAAAAAAGGTACTGGATGGTATGCAAAAGCTACAGACGGACATTCACCTTATATCGCGGATGGAACTAATGGTGATAAAGGCTATTGGTATTTTTGGGATGATAAGGCTAATGATGGAAAAGGCGGTTTCGTAAAAGGAGATAAAGCACAAGGCGACCGAGGCGAAGTTACGGAAGGAACAAATGGCAAATCTCCATATATTGAAGATGGATATTGGTATTATTATGATGATGCCGCTAGCAAATTTGTACAAGGTCCTCAGGCTACAGGTGCAGACGGAGTATCTCCTTTCATTGATGAGGATGGTTATTGGTGTTATTGGGATATCAATGCTGAAAATGAAGACGGAACTAAAGGTAAGTTAGTACGTGGAGATTATGCCCAAACAAGTGTATATGTTGTTGAAGCAGCAGACAGACCAGCATGGGAACTTCATGTCGGTGCACTTAATGAAGATGGATCTTATACTGATAAAACTATTATATTGCCAACAGCAGATAAATTGTCAAGTATGACTGTTGTGTCAATTGCTGATGGAAAAATTAGTGAAGGTATGAGTGAGGTAACAATGTATTATGGTATATTGGCTAAAGGTACTACTGTTAAGTTCCATAATGTAACTTATGGTTCTACAGAAAAAGCTACTACTTTAGTTGGTGCAAATAGCTCTGTAATGCATGCATTAATCAATCCGGTTAGTGTTGACTTCTCTGAATATCCTGTTGAATTGATTAATTCTCATGGGGAGGTTTGTTATACAGTTCTATCAAAAGAAAAGAATCTTTCTGAAAATCCTTTAACCACCCGTGCGGATGGCGAAAAGAAATGGAATCAGGGAATTTATGATCTTACAGTTTCTTTGATTGCTGATAAAGCAGCCGATAATAACTTGAATAATAAAGCGATAGCTTATGCTTTACGTGCTAAAGATGCTTGGGGAAATAACATCATATCAAATTATGATGTGAAGGTTATTGCTAAAAATGAGGCTTTGGATATTACTAATAAAGAAGTAGATGTGGTTTATACATCATCTGCAAAACTTGATGAATTGTTTGCTGCTGAATTGTCCAAAGTTGCAGCTCATTATTATTCTATTGAAAAGGCTGATTTGGAAGCTATTGGTGCTGTATTTGACGAAGCTACAAATACTATTTCCTCACCTACAAAACAAGGTACTATTGAAGTGAAAGTTAATTACTTGAAAACAGACGGTACAAAAGTTGAAGGAGGTAATGCTAAAACCTTTACAGTGAACTTTACTTATGACACGGGTGCTGATATTACTATCGCTGATGCTGTTGTTTGGAATCTGACTAAGGGTGCAGATGCCACAGATCCTTCAAATAATACCTCTGATCTTGTTGTTAACTCAACCGATGATTTATTCGCTATTCTGAACAAAGAGTTTACTGGCAAGAAGAAACCTACTGTAAGATTGAAGAGCATTGGATTTGCTGCTGGAGATAAGATTTCTGTTAATGGCAATGAGTATGCTTATGAAAGTGGTTCTATTGATCTTGTTGGTGCGCAACCTGTTACTATAACAGATAATAAAGGTAAAGTTACAGGATATAAGATTGCCTTCCAATTTAATCCGACTATGGTTGCAGCTGTAATGCATAATGCTGTTTTGGAAATTATTAATCCGGACTATCAACCAACATTGGGAGATGAAGTAATTAAGAAGGTAAATGTGAAAGTGGAAGTTAAGAATGCAGGTATATTTGCATTTACACCGTTAAGTGCTTATTTCACAAGTTCTGAAACTGCTATTGCTTATGGTACCCCTGATAAATCTAATGCAGTTGTAAATCAAGACTTGTATGCACTCTTTGATGAAATGAGCGCTGAAGATAAGGGACATATATCTTTTGATGAGAAAGCTCCTAACTTTGGTACTGATGATAATCCGGAAATGGGTGCAAATTGGTTAGTTAACAAAACAAACTCTGTAATTGCAGTTCCGTTGTACAAATCAACTAAGAATGATGGTGTATATTCAACGCGTCGTATGACTATTGCATACCAGCCGTTTGGAAATAAACGTTTGGCTACAATTTCTAAAGAGTTTAACTTAACTGTAAGATCTGCAATCAAAGAAGGTTCACATCCTGATATTGCTGCTAGTAAAGCTAAAGTATTGTCAATAAAGGAATCTGAAAAATTATTCAAGATTAAACCTGCTGATTTTACTGTTAAAGATGTAAAAGACGTTGCCGTGACAATTGCTAAGACAAGTAGAGATAGTAGAGTTACAGATGTTACTATAGAACTAAGTTCAGAGATTGCCAAATATGCTGAAATAGCCGGGGCAACTTCTACTCCCGTTGCGTTTGAAGGTGAATTAACTGTACAATTGAAAGCTACTACCCTATCCATTGCATCTAAAGTTGAAGGTTATGCCTTAGTGAAGATTACAGATACATGGGGAGCTGTTACAGAAGTTAAATGTCCGATAGTAATGAAAGCTGATGGAGCTAACTAAGTAACTATAAAAAGAAAACCCTTCTTCACCTTGTGTGAAGAATACGCCGAGAAGAAACAGAGTGAAGGATTTGGCTTGTGAAAGTCAATCCTTCCAATTCTGTTCTTCTTATAGAAAGGGATACCTCCCTTATTTCCCACAGGTATCTCTTTCCTTTATTTCATAACGTCTCCTTATTTGCACTAGAAACCAATTTGCTAGTCCCTTATTTCCCTATAGATTAAGGAGATGTTTTGAGAATATAGAAAACCCGGGCTTGCGAAAGTCCGGGTTTTCTTATTAGTCTTTATTTATCGGATTGAATAAGATGAAAGTCCTCATCATACAATCCCACGAGTAAACTTTGCCCTTTATCATCTACTTTTAGTCCGCCATATACGGCTTTTTGATAAAGAGTATCCTGTCCTTCTTCAAAGAAGAAAGATTCGGTGCCGAGGAAGAGGCGTCTATTTATTATTTTATATTTGATGACTAGCTCATTGTCGTTTACAGGTTCCAACGTGTTTTGTAATCGTACAATTTCTCCTACCTGATTACTGTCCGTTCGGAGTATGGCATAACCGCGTGTGTCGGTTTGCTCATCTGGCAGATTTGATGAGGCTTCCTTGTAGTTAAGTCTCATATAGTCTCCTTGCATAAGAGAGCGGGGATCGACGGGGGCTAGCTGCAACAAAACCAACTGTCCGTCTTTCAAGGTTTGCTCTTTCTGATAAACCGACCAGTTGAAATACCCCAATAGCAGTATCAGGTTTACGATAATCAATATTCGGCTATACTTTTTCATGTCTTGTTCTTTTTTGAGTGAAGAAATACCAGGCTGTAATACATGCAATTCCGATGAAGAAAAGCGTTATGGATTTGGTAAGCAGGCTCAAATTCAAATCATAATAGTATTTGGAAACAGCATAGATAAAGAGAAGGAGCGAGGCAGCACACTCCGCTTTGTAACCATAATGGAAACATATTAAAATCAGTAACAAGCTACCGGATAAATAAGGAGCAAACACGGTGGGCAGACAGATAACAATACAAAGAATGTAGATACCAACCTGATTCACCGGATGATCCACTTTCATGACCTGCATGATTCGTTGAACCATGATAAGAATTCCGATCCATATACAAACAGACAGTATGCAGGACACAAGCCAACTATTTGTTTCTGATATCATGTAATTGATTGATAATCCTCCCAGTGAGACGATACCGGATACGAATAATCCGAAATGAAATGATTTGTATTTGGAAAGGTAATTCTCTGTTCCTATACACTCAAACAACTTGTTTTCAAAGATGTTGGTAAATAGAAACACTCCAAGGATAGGGACTACGGCTATTTGCAAGGGATAAAACGAAGAAAAGACATGGGCAGCTTCTCCGAAGAAAGATATATTAAACAGAATGACTGAAAGAAAGGGGAGGATAAACCCTCTTGATAGCAAGAATGTGAGAATACTGATTCCCATAAGTGTAATGAAGAGGAGATTAATGCTGGCATTTATACCAAAGCCAATCAATACACATCCGGCTATGTATAAAGTGATGTTCATTGCATCCAGAAAAGACTGGACCACCATGCGGCTGATTGTTAGCGTAGTGAGAATTAATATACTTCCAGCAATCAGGCAAGAAATATCGGAGCGGAGGATTCTGGCAAGTGCCAGAAATCCCAAAAAGAAAATAGCCGTCAGGATTCCTCCGATAATGGATACGACTTGAATAGTGAGGTTATGCTTCTGTGCCATACCATTGCTTTTTTAGATGAAGAATGATGTAAATGAGCAAAGTTGTTCCGGTGATGACAATAACTCCTCCGTAGAAGAATATCTGAACATCCCTAAGATCACTTTGTGATATGAATGTAGTCAATAGAATTATTAATGCGGCAAACGGAATGATAGCCAGATAGAACAAGCTTTTTACTTTCCATCCATACCAAAGTCCCGCAGAAAATAGAAGGACAGTGCTTATGAGGGGAACAGACAATATAGCGTTCTCTTCGCAGATTGCCATCATTAACAGAAAACTGGTGTGTAGAATAGTAGCCAGTGAAAGAAGACTGACAAACCAACGATTGTTTCTGTCCAAATGACCTTTTGTGCTCATCCATTCCGTGATGATCGTTGCCAAGGCGCATATCCAGGTTACTGCATTGGCCAACAAAGTCATTTCCCAAGAGTTGGTATTAGCTATCTGTATATTGTACAACCATATTGTAGTGCAAAGTAATCCGATGAACGTCAGCCACAACGGAGCGAAACGGATAGCAACCGCCCAGAGAATGGTGAAAAGAGTCCATCCCAGGAAAAGATCGTAAGCATCGGCTCCCGTTTGGTAGATTTGTCCGAAGACAGCGAAAAGCGTACCTATCAGGAACGTAGCTCCGGTCAGGAGAATCTGTTTGACGAGCTTATTCCAACGGGTGAATGTAGCGAGCAGGACAAAAGCTACTAATAACACCTCTACTATTCCTAACTTTGCAAATTTAGGTAATTCATCCCAGTTGTAGGCAAAAAAGAAGATAATGCCTGCCACTGTAAAACCAACGCCCACTGCCAATAAAAAAACAGAAAGGAATTGATTCCATTGTTTTTTATCAGCGTACAGTGCTTGTCGGGATAAAGGCGAAGAGTCGGTCTTTTCCATGTGTTTTTACTTTTTGATGATTACAAACATAAGAAAATAAAATGATTATCACCTCAAGATAGACTATAAAAAGGTATGACTTACCTTATTGCAATAGACAATAATAGTAAGTCATACTTTGAGAGAGGTAATGAAAATATTAAAAATAGAATAACTTAAAATACCTCCCGTATATGTTTAAAGTTAGAATTGATCGTATCAATCACTTCTTGTGAACGGCCGTTGATTAACAACTTATACATTGACTGCGCAAAGCCCACCATTTGCCCGAATTCTATTTTGGGAGGCATAGCCAGTGCGTTCGGATCGGTCATGATATTAACAAGTACCGGACCGTCCAGTTCGAATGCATTCAATAAAGTAGTCAACACTTCTTCCGGATCGCTGACATTAAACCCGGTCATTCCCATTGCTTCGGCCACTTGAGCGAAGTCAGGATTCAACATGTTCGTTTGCCAGTCCGGCAGTCCGTCCACTTCCATTTCCAACTTCACCATTCCCAATGAACGGTTGTTGAATACGATGATTTTAATTGGCAACTTATATTGTACAACGGTTTCCAAGTCTCCTAAAGTCATCGATAATCCGCCATCTCCGCAAAGCGCAACTACCTGACGATCCGGATAAGCCAACGCGGCACCGATAGCTTGCGGCAACGCATTTGCCATCGAACCATGATTGAAGGAACCCAGCATGTGGCGTTTGCCCGTTGCTTGCAGATAACGTGCTCCCCATACACAAGTCATTCCCGTATCTACCGTAAACACAGCATCGTCCGAACTTAGTTTGTCTATTTCAGACATCACATATTCGGGATGAATCTTATTTACGCCCCCTTTATCTTCTGTGTAAGCGGCCAAATCTTTCTTTACTCCCTCGTATCTTTTGAGTTGTTTCAGTAAGAAAGAATCATCCGTTTTCGGATTCAGCATACGCAATAAAGACTGGATGCTAAGTTTGACGTCTCCGCAAAGTCCGATATCCACCTTTGCACGACGTCCCAGACGTTCGGGCTTTATATCAATCTGGGCTATCTTGATGTCATCCGGCAGGAAAGCAGAATATGGAAAGTCAGTGCCGAGCATGAGAAGCACTTCAGCTTCATGCATACTGTAATATCCCGAAGGCATTCCCAACAATCCCGTCATACCCACTTCATACGGATTCTCATATTGCACCTCCATCTTTCCTTTGAAAGTATATACCACCGGAGCATTCAGTTTCTCGGAAAGCGCGATTACTTCCTCGTGAGCTCCCCGGCAACCGATGCCACAGAAAAGAGTGATACGTGTATGTTTGTTTAGCAAGTCGGCCAATTGAGCCAAATCTTCTTCCGACGGGCAAACTTCCGGTGGGGCAGGATAGTTCCGGACCGACGAGTCGACAGCAACGGCAGAAGCCTTTGCCAAGTCTCCCGGTAGCCCGATGACGGACACCCCTTTACGGGTGACAGCCGTTTGTATGGCCGATTGGAGCATACGTGGAAATTGCTTGGGAGTAGTGGCTACTTCATTATAATAACTGCAATCGTTAAAAAGTTTGATTGTATTCGTCTCCTGAAAATACTCCGTACCGAATTCTCCGGTAGGAATCGTAGAAGCGATGGCGATTACCGGTGCCCCGGAACGGTGCGCGTCATACAAACCGTTGATAAGATGAACGTGTCCCGGTCCGCTACTTCCCGCGCAGCATCCCGGACGGCCGGTCAGTTGTGCTTCTGCAGCAGCGGCATACGCTCCTGTCTCTTCATGGCGCACATGTATCCATTTTATTTGATCGTTTTTTCTGACTGCTTCGTTTACCTCATTCAGACTGTCGCCTGTTACGGCGTAAATGCGTTCAACTCCGGATTTAACCAAAGTATCTATCAGTTGTTCTGCTATTTTTTTTGCCATAGCTGTAATTGGTTTAGGATTGATTTTTATGTAATAACAGATGTCTGCAAGGAAAAGTTCTAATTTAACATATGCTAATAACGCTTTTGTGTCGGGACACATCACCGCTTTTATGTTAAAAATAATTCTGTAACAACTTTTTAGTAAAGACGTATAAACAATTGCAATATCCTTTTGTTATCTTTATAGGCGAAATCTTAACCTAATGTATTAAACCTCTTAATTACTCTAGAAAAATGAATAGAAATGAAATCGGTATAAATGCCGGTAAGGTTTGGCAACTGCTTAGCAATAACGAGAAGTGGAGCTACGGACTTCTGAAGAGAAAATCCGGGTTGAAAGATAAAGAGCTGGGTGCCGCTTTAGGGTGGTTGTCAAGAGAGAACAAGATTGAGTTCGATCAGTGTGATGAAGAACTCTATGTATATCTCTGTGTGAATGTTTATATTGGCTAAAAGAATTTGGCACTTTAACGAAAACAGCAGAATCTCCGGAGGGATGACAGCCCGGTCAGCCCTTCGGAGATTCTCGTTTTTTATCCTTTTTCCTTTTAATGTATCTTCCTTTCAGTTGATTTCCGGAAATAATTCTGTTACTTTGCACCACGAATTAAAATGCAAGAAACAATGAGAAGTTTTGCCTCTGACAATAATTCCGGTGTGCATCCGTTGGTAATGGAAGCCTTGAACCGGGCCAATATAGACCATTCTTTAGGATATGGCGATGACAAATGGACGGAAGAAGCCGTAGCGAAGATCAAAGAAACCTTCACCCCGAACTGTGTCCCTTTGTTTGTATTCAACGGAACAGGCAGCAATGTAGTAGCATTGCAACTGATGACCCGCCCGTATCATTCTATCTTTTGTGCGGAAACTGCTCATATCTATGTCGATGAGTGTGGCTCTCCCGTGAAAATGACAGGTTGTCAGATTCGCCCGATTGCTACTCCCGACGGTAAACTTACCCCGGAATTGATGCAACCTTACCTGCACGGTTTCGGCGACCAACACCATTCGCAACCCAGAGCTCTCTACATCTCCCAATGTACCGAACTTGGCACCATCTACACTCCCGAAGAGTTGAAACGCCTGACTGACTTTGCCCATCTGAATGGTATGTATGTACACATGGACGGAGCCAGAATAGCCAATGCCTGTGCCGCCCTGAATCTTTCCCTTAAAGAACTGACGGTGGATTGCGGAGTCGATATTCTTAGTTTCGGCGGAACGAAGAACGGACTGATGATGGGAGAGTGCGTGATTGTATTTAATAAAGACCTACAACCGGAAGCCCGTTTCATCCGTAAGCAATCCGCCCAGCTCGCTTCGAAGATGCGTTACCTCTCTTGCCAGTTTACGGCATACCTCACTGACGACCTTTGGCTGAAGAATGCCAGCCACGCCAATGCGATGGCTGCCAAACTTCGTGCGGAATTAGAGAAACTGCCCGAAGTTACTTTTACTCAAAAAGCCGAGAGCAACCAACTATTCCTCATCCTGCCCCGCCCGGTTATCGACCGGATGCTGGAGTCTTATTTCTTTTATTTCTGGAACGAAGAGAAGGATGAAATCCGCTTGGTAACTTCTTTTGATACGACAGAAGAAGATGTGGACGAGTTTATAGGAATTTTGAAACGTTAAAAAGGAAATTCAGGACAACAAAAGCCTCTGAAACTCTGTTGTAATAAGAAGTTTGAAACTAACTTTGTCCGCAAAGTTTTCTACTTCTTATGATTATGAATACTAGACAGAACAGGCTAATCATATTCGCGCTTTTGTTGTTGACACAAACCCCGTTGGGCGCACAGCTGCATTCTACTAAAATTGAACTGCCGGAGGATTCTATATCTGTAACCATGGAAGATTCTGTTCCGGCAAAGCGCAGCTTCTTTAAAAAGTTTCTTGATTACTTCAATGACGCCAATAAGGAAAAAAAGAATAAAAAGTTTGATTTCAGTGTGATAGGTGGTCCTCACTATTCCAGTGACACCAAGTTCGGACTCGGACTGGTGGCAGCCGGACTATATCGCACCGATCGGAACGATTCGCTTCTTCCTCCCTCCAATGTCTCTCTTTACGGAGATGTGTCGACGGTCGGCTTCTATCTGTTGGGAGTCCGTGGGAACCATCTGTTTCCGCAAGACAAATACCGCTTGAATTACAATCTCTATTTCTATTCTTTCCCCAGCCTGTATTGGGGACGGGGATATGACAATGGAGCCAACTCTGATAATGAAAGCGACTATAAACGTTTTCAAGCACAGGTGAAAGTCGATTTTATGTTCCGGCTGGCAAAGAACTTCTACATCGGCCCGATGGCCATATTCGATTATATCGACGGACGGGACTTTGATAAACCGGAACTATGGGAAGGAATGGCGGCACGGACCACCAATACCAGCCTGGGACTTTCCCTCCTTTACGATTCACGTGATTTCCTGACAAATGCATTTCACGGCTATTACTTGCGGATAGACCAGCGATTCAGCCCGGCTTTTCTCGGCAATAAATATGCGTTTAGCAGCACCGAACTGACTACCAGCTATTATCAGCCCGTATGGAAAGGCGGAGTGCTGGCAGGACAATTCCACACATTGCTTACCTATGGCGATACCCCGTGGGGATTGATGGCAACGCTGGGAAGCTCTTACTCCATGCGCGGATATTACGAAGGACGCTATCGGGACAAAGGAGCAATGGATGCGCAAATAGAACTCCGGCAACACGTCTGGGAACGGAATGGAGTGGCAGTATGGGCAGGAGCGGGAACGATTTTTCCACGACTCTCCGAGTTTACTCCGAAGCATATTCTGCCTAATTATGGTTTCGGTTATCGTTGGGAGTTTAAGAAGAGAGTAAATGTACGTTTGGATTTAGGGTTTGGCAAACATCAGACCGGATTTATTTTTAATATCAATGAAGCTTTTTAAGAATATAAAGAATTGGTTGGAGAATCAGGAACATTTGTTTTATCTGTTCCTCTTCATCTTGATAGTACCCAATCTTGTGCTCTGTTTGACAGAGCCTTTACCGTTGATGGCAAAGGTGTGTAATGTGCTTTTGCCTTTCGGCTGCTATTATCTGTTGATGACTTTGTCGAGAAACTGTGGCAAGATGCTTTGGATTTTATTCCTGTTCCTGTTTTTCGGAGCCTTTCAGATTGTATTGCTTTATTTGTTCGGCCAGTCCATTATCGCTGTCGATATGTTTCTGAACCTGGTGACTACCAATTCGAGTGAAGCCCTCGAATTGCTTGATAATCTCACACCTGCCATTATTGCTGTCATCATACTCTACGTACCTGCCCTGATATTAGGGAGCATTTCAATTGTACGTAAGCGGAAACTCACGGCAGAATTTATACGCAGAGAACGGAAGAGAGCCTCCATAGTCTTTGGGATTTCCCTCCTTAGCCTTGTCGGAGCATATATGCAGGACCCGGGATATGAGTTGAAGTCCGATTTATATCCGCTGAACGTGTGTTATAACGTAGGTCTTGCCTTCCAACGAACCGCCTTGACGCAGAATTATCACCGTACTTCGAAGGACTTTACTTTCCATGCCCTGCCTACGCATCCGAAAGAGAAACGTGAAGTATACGTAATGGTCGTAGGAGAAACCTCCCGTACCCTGAACTGGCAATTATATGGTTACGAACGTGAAACAAACCCACTCTTATCCCAGCAACCGGGTCTGATTGCTTTCTCGAAAGTACTGACAGAGTCGAATACGACACATAAAAGTGTCCCCATGTTGATGTCGGACGTTACCGCCTGCAACTACGATTCTATTTATCATCAGAAAGGAATCATCACCGCTTTCAAAGAGGCAGGTTTCCAGACAGCCTTTTTCTCCAACCAACGTTACAACCATTCGTTTATCGACTTCTTCGGAATGGAAGCCGATACGTATGATTTTATAAAAGAAGATTCTGTCAGCTCCTCCTACAATCCTTCTGACGACGAACTTCTGAAATTGGTGGAGCAGGAACTGGCTAAAGGTGCGACGAAACAATTTATCGTGCTCCACACCTACGGTTCTCACTTTAACTACCGCGAACGTTACCCGTCGGAGAGTGCTTTCTTTACGCCCGATTATCCGATGGAAGCAGAAAGAAAATACCGGGATAACCTGGTCAATGCCTATGACAACTCCATCCGTTACACGGACGGTTTCTTGTCACGCCTTATCCACATGCTGGAAAAGCAGCAGATAGATGCGGCCATGCTCTACACTTCCGATCATGGTGAGGATATTTTCGACGATTCCCGCCATCTGTTCCTCCACGCTTCTCCCGTACCTTCTTATTATCAACTTCATGTACCGTTCCTCATCTGGATGTCCGACAACTATCTTGAAACCTATCCCGAACATTGGAAAAATGCTGTGGATAATAAGGATAAGAATATTTCTTCCAGCAGCTCTTTCTTCCCGACCATGTTGTCTTTAGCCGGAATAGAAACTCCTTACCGGGATGATTCGCAATCTGTAACGGCTCCGCACTACGTCCTAAAACCGAGAGTTTATCTGAACGATCACAACGAACCCCGTCCGCTGGATGATTTGGGTATGAAGAAGCAAGACTTCCGGATGCTGGAAAAGAGGAATATCAAGTATTAAGTATTAGGTATTAATCCTTGTTAATTTCTGCATCCAAAAGCGGGATTGGCGTGTTATTTGCCGTATGATGTATGAACGATTAAATTCATAAAACATGGCCTATATAGATTATTACAAGATTCTTGGAGTAGACAAAAGTGCTTCGCAGAATGATATCAAAAAGGCTTTTCGTAAGTTGGCCCGAAAGTATCATCCTGACTTGAATCCTAATGACCCGAGTGCAAAGAATAAGTTTCAGGAAATCAATGAAGCCAATGAAGTACTAAGTGACCCAGAGAAACGTAAAAAGTATGACGAGTACGGAGAACATTGGAAACATGCCGATGAATTCGAAGCGCAGAAACGTGCACAGCAACAAGCCGGAGGCTTTGGCGGTGCAGGAGGTTTCGGCGGATTCGGCGGTGCGGGTCAGGGTTTCTCCGACGGTAACGGAAGTTATTGGTATAGTTCCGATGGAGAGGGATTCTCCGGTGGCAATGCCAGTGGATTTTCAGATTTCTTCGAATCCATGTTCGGACATCGGGGAGGAAGAGGACAAGGCTCTGCGGGATTCCGCGGACAGGACTTTAATGCCGAACTTCATCTTTCCCTTCGTGATGCTGCTCAGACGCATAAGCAGATATTGACCGTAAATGGTAAACAAGTGCGTATCACCATTCCTGCCGGTGTAGCCGACGGACAGGTTATTAAACTGAAAGGCTACGGAGCCGAAGGTGTCAACGGAGGACCTGCGGGCGACTTGTACATTACGTTTGTGATAGCCGAAGACCCGGTGTTCAAACGCCTGGGCGACGACCTGTACGTAGATGTGGAAGTAGACCTTTACTCTGCTGTATTGGGAGGTGAGAAAGTGATCGACACGCTGGACGGTAAAGTGAAACTGAAGATAAAACCGGAAACGCAGAACGGTACGAAAGTCCGACTGAAAGGTAAAGGATTCCCGGTTTATAAGAAGGAAGGACAATTCGGTGACTTGATTGTGACCTATTCCGTCAAGATTCCTACGAACTTGACCGACAAACAGAAAGAGTTGTTCCGTCAATTACAGAGTATGAACTAAAATGAATGAGCACTATGCAGACCGAATTAATTATTGTCAGTGAATACTGTCACAAATGTCATATTGAGCCTTCATTCATCGACTTGTTGGAAGAGGGCGGTTTGATTAACGTACATACCGAAGGCGGCGAACATTATCTGCTTTTGTCGGAACTCCCGAACGTGGAGCGTTACAGCAGAATGTACTACGACTTATCCATCAATATGGAAGGGATCGATGCCATTCATCATTTACTGGAAAAGATGGAAGATATGAGACGCGAAATGAGTTCGCTTCGCAAACAACTTCTGCTGTACCGGGAACGGGAAATAGAAGATATGGACTGGTAAAAAAATAGAGCCTCTGTTTGACCTGAACAGAGGCTCTATTTATAGTAAACGGAGGCTCTGATTCACTCAATCAGAGCCTCTGTTTTTTCAGGACGTTTGCATGGTTGTCAACTTATCCAATATACGTACAAATCTCTTCCAGATAGCGTGCGTCGATGGTGTCGAAACTATCCAGTTCATCACTGTCAATATCCAGCACTCCAATGACTTCACTCTGTTGGAGGATCGGTACTACTATTTCCGATTTCGAGTCCGAACTACAAGCAATGTGTCCGGGAAACTGTTCTACGTCAGGAACAATCAGTGTCCGGGCCTCTTTCCAAGCTGTGCCGCAAACTCCTTTGCCGAGGCGGATGCGGGTGCAGGCAATGGGACCCTGAAACGGACCCAGTACGAGTTCATCCTCTTTCACAAGGTAAAAGCCTACCCAAAAGAAACCGAAAGTCTGTTTGAGCGCTGCTGCAACGTTGGCAAGGTTAGCTATGAGATCCGTTTCCGTACTTACCAGAGCGTGTAGTTGCGGAAGTAACTCCCGGTATTTATCTTCCTTATTTCCTGTGCCGATGATTAAATTCTCTGCCATCTCTTTTCTATTTGATTTGGTTCAGGATGCTCGGGTCTTTTATCTTATCGTCTTCTGCAAAGAAGATAATCTTAGTCAAGATCTCGGCTGTCTTCGGATCTTCATCTACAAAAGGCAGGAACAGGCGTCCGCGATTTTGCGAATGTACCGGAAGAACGGCAATTTGCGCGCCGCCTTCCTGATGGATCACGCCGCTGCCCAGATGGATATTGTACTTACCCAGTTTGCCTTCGATGTGAGCGAAACTTCCTTTTATCGTCACGTTCTTGAAATGGAACAACGGCATTGTCAGTTCCACCAGCACGCTGCGCATCTCGATGGTAGAGTGGCTGGTTTCCGGATCGACGCTTCCGGCATGGGCTACACTTACTGCCAAGTCTACGTCTCTCATCACTTCCGAGAAGATGACAGGAGGAATCTCCGAGATTTTCATCAGCTTGTAGTCCTTGCGGTTGTGGAAGCAGACATATTCTAACGTCGGAGCTTCGATGTCGGCAGGAGAGAACCAGTCTGCCATCGCATAGATGGTGGCGATGATGTTCTCTTTGTAATAGATCTTTTGCAAACCGTCTTCGTAGTCGGCTACCCAGCGACGGCCTTTCAGTACGGCAACCGTTTTCTGCGGTTGAATCTGATTGCCGGCATAACGGCGGGATTGAGTGGCTTCCACTTCTTCCGGAGTCGGAACGTAGAGTTCACGGAACACCTGTTTGAAAGGTTGGCGGATTGCTTTGTCGAACAGGAATTTCTGATAAGCGTGCCAGTCACCGCTTGCGTACAAGTCTGTGGGATGGGCGATGCGTAACTCGTCTTTCGGTTTTAACGGTAGGCAAACGGCATTCACAGTCACCAGCAATCCGTCGGTGTAGAAGCCCGTCTGTCCGTTACAGATAAAGACAAGATGTCTCAACAATGGCCAGATGACAGGGTTCTGCATCAACTTGCGCAATTCGCTTTCTTCAAAACGAGTACAGTCTTCCATCGCCTGTTCCAGCATCACGCGGGAGCGGGTATACTGGTCTTTCAGCTTTTTGTGTACCGCTTTCAGTTCTTCTATATACGGATACTTTTTCAGTTTGGCAGGCATACTGTTGAGCTCTTTGCCGTCTTTGATTTGTTTAATCTCCGATTTGCCTTCCTCGTTGATTTGCACGTACACTTCTACACCGTCTATCTCTTTGGGAGACAGGTAGGGGAGAAGTTCTTTGATTAGTTCCGTTTCCATGCTCCAGGTCAGACGGGTAACATCTCCGTAGCCGGAGTTACGTGCCAGGTTTTGCAGGGCGATGTTTACCGCTTTCTTTTCGCTTTCCTGCCTTTGAGCACCGAATTCCTTACTCTCTTTCAGGAACTTTTGCAGGTATTGATAACGATCCAGCAGTTCTTTGTCCGGTTTCCGTCCCAATGGGATGAGGCCGTAGCTCATCAATAAGTCTTTGTTGCGTTTGGCAACTATTTCTTTCTTTACATCTGCCGCCTTCACTGCACCGTTGGTGGCATCGGCAAACTTGCGGGCACGGGTATGGCTATTGCTGCATGAGATATATTTGGCGGCATTGTAGACCACTTCGAAGCGTCGTTTGCCAATTGTCTTAAATGCATCCCTGAACCAGTCGATATCAAAAGCACCTTCCCGCAAGTCTTCCACGTCGATAGGGGTGTAGCGGGCGATGATTGCTTTTTTCTTGTCGTCACATGTTTCATTGGTATGGGCGTGGAAATAATAGGCGGCACTTGTCAGTCCTTTCCAGCCTATTGCCTTTTCGGTCAGTTCAATCCATTGCGGAGCGAACATGGCGGCTTCTACCAGTCGTTCGTCACTGATTTCGGCTTGCTTCGCCAGTTTCTTCAGATTTTCGCTGGTATCTGTCGGCAGGGGATGGCAAGCATGGAGCAAGCTACTCAATACACCTCGTTTGGTACTGCCCCAGTTGTAGCTGTCGCGTATGAACGTATCTTTGCCGAATGCTTGCAGAATGTGGATAAATGTGTCCGCTCCATAAATATAACTTAATTCCTCTGCAAGGCTGGTTACTTGTGTCTCGGAGTCTCCCCGTTTTAGTTCGATTTCAAGAATCCGGTCTACTATCTTCTGTGCAAGAGAACGGAAGAGAGAGAAATCGACGTTTTTGATGTCGGCGTATCTTTCTTTTTCCTTATTGAAACGAACGTTGTCGTTCAATACTGTGGTGATTGCCTTGATCTGGGCGGGCGAGCTGATGCGTCCCATCATTTCGCGGTATACTTCTTCTGTCGGGATGATTCCGAGCATCCATGCACGGGCGAAGTCCGTGGCATGAAGGTAAGAGTCTGTTTCTTCCAGTTCGGGTGTGTGTTCCATGTAGTTGGTGAGCTTGTAAAGTTGGTAGCGCACTGTGAAGTAGCGGATAAACAGATCATCACTCATGGGCTTTTGAGGCATTTCAAGCCAGAAATTCACGAACTTGTTGTTGTGTATCGGATAAACGATCTCTTTTTCTCCATATTCCAGTTTGTCCCGAAGCCATGCATGCTTGTTGGTGTACTGGCGGAAAATGTTTTTAGTATTCAGCAAAGGCAACAGTTGGAGCAGCATATTGACAGCCAATCGTTGGTAGACTGCTTCGTCTTTATACTCGTATGACAATGCTTCGATAATATCACTCATCTGTTCGTAGTACGGCATCTTGCGGAGTTCCTTCTGCAATCCGCGGTAAGTGATGCCGGCATACATCCGGTTGACAAGCGGCTCGAAAGTGTTGCTTGATTTCTGGTCTGCCTTGATGTCTTCTTCATCCTCTTCATCGTAGTCGTCATCGTCTTTAGGTGCGCCTGTCGATGCAAGCATGAAACTCATCATCAGTAATTTGTCATAGCTTCCGATCTCTTCTTCGTAGAAGGCCTTCCACAGCTCCGGGAAACCGAGTCCGCTCAATCCTCCGTAGTTACTCCAGTTTATCAGGACACTGTTTCCTACCAGGCGTGCTTCTCCGTACCCATTCTTGAACTCTTCATTCTTATAGATTTCGATGTATTTGCTTAGTTTTTTAAATACAAGTTTAGCCCTTCCGAAGCAAATGAATTCGAATGCTTTTTTCACGTTGAATCCTTTATCTTGGGCAATCTCCGGCAGATTGACTTCAAGAGCCGGGTCGTACAGACCGAAGCCGTTATCTTTGGTATAGTGCTGTGCGGTGTTCTTTTCCGTTCCGTCTCCAATCAAAGATTCTATCAACACTTTTTCTTTCGCGTTCGGTTTCTGAATTTCTTTGACGGTAGGGATCAGTTCCTGATAGGTATCTTGTAGGAATTCTATGTTGTGAATAGTCTTCATCATATCCAATCCGGCCAGGCGGCGTTCGGCCACCTTGTCTGTTAGTAAGCGGCGGATACTGCCGGACAATTGTTCTTTCGGCTGTTTCATCAATAGATTGATGGCGTTGATACGCATCTCACTATATTTGAAGCGCAGCAACTCTTCTACTTTCTGATTCTGTTCGGGCGCCAAAGTCATCTCGGACAAGACTTTGTAGGCTTCATCACGAACGTCCTGCGAACGGTCGCCCAGTGATTGCAGCACATATTCTTCCTGTAAATGGCTGGTTGGGGGATTTAATACGACGCCGATATAGCCTGCCCGCATATAGGTATCCAAAGAAGGCAGACAGGTGCAAAGATCGTCTTTTAATGCAGAATCGTTGGTCATCCAGGTGATATACGCCATCTTGAGAACGATTTCCGAACGGGTGAGCTCTGCACTTTCCCATGGGAATACGTATGGAGAATAAATCTCTTTGGCAGAGATGGACTGATAGACGTTCTTCAGATAGTCATAATGACGGATCGCTTCTTCTTTGCTATCAAAATAATCATGGAGCGACGGGGCGTCCTTATGTCCTCCGTACCGGCTAAGATAGAGTCCGGACAGATACAGTGGCAGGATAGCCGCCACTACCGACGGTTCGTTATACCATTTTTCAAAAGCATCTTTACTGATACGGTGGTTCATGCCGGAGTATTGCGTACAGCGTAAAAAGTAAAGTAAGGTCTGCACCTGATATTTGGCACCGTCTTTAATTATTCCCGGAACAAGTGCCTGGATTTCTTCCGTATTATAGAATCCGATACTCCATAGAGCCAGATAAAGTTCGACCGTGTCTTTGCTTTGGAGGGCTTTGCGTGCTTCTTCCCGGTCGTTCAGAAAACGGCGGATCAGTTCCACATATTTGTTGGTGATACGCTCGCTGCTGTCTTGTTCTCCGATACCCGTACAGACTGCAATGCCGCGTTTCACGGAGGCAAATCGTTGCAGGCCGTTGTCGCAGATCACCGAGAACAGATGGAGATAACTTTCGGGGCATCCTTCGTCCATTGTTTCCACGATAGCCTGACGGAGACCTTCCTGCAGTTTGGCTGCCAGCAGTAACTTCCCTTCCAGTTCCAGCAACGGGCGGTAACCGCTCACGGCGATAGCCTGGAGATGTCCCTGGTTGAGGCGGTTGGCATTATTCTCGCTGGTCAATACGTTGTTGAGGTGTTCAATGACAGTCTGGTTGCCTTCTGCTATTTGGGCGGCCATCCAGTTTTGGCAGTTCATCGCATCCTTGTATGTCTCTATTTCTTCCGGAGTGTTTCCTCCGTTCAGTATGGCTTGTTCGCTGAATCCGGTGGCACGTAGTTTTAGAAATTCCGTCAGCGCATCTATGATGTGACTGAAATGCAGAAGAGGATTCGCCGACCGCTGTGACCGGCGCGAATATCCATGAGTGTACGGACACCGTGCTTTGAGCTTCAGATAGGTGTGGAACAGGTTAGCATATTCGTCTCCCAATAGATAACGGAGCACTTTGTTCAACTTTCCGTCGAAAAGATTGGCAACACTCTTTATCTTCTCTTCCTGAATAATATGTATGATGCAAGGCTCTAGTTTATCGCTGTATGTGCCATACCGGGTATCCATGTTGAAGTATTGCATAAATACATCCAACAGTGTCATTGTCTCTTTGTCTAAACTGGTTCTCTTTTTCGTTAACCTTTCCAGGTACGGAGCAATCCGTTTGTTTAATGCGTCATTATAAATGAGTCTCATGATTATTTTCGTTTTAAGTGTGTTTATAAGAAAATGATTACCAAAGTCTTCCCGACAGCATAGCCAATCGGATGAAGGTGATGGTAGATTCTTCTTTGAGTCCGGTGGGAGAGGATAAGTCTTCAGTTTCCGTATCGTCAATGAAGATACGGAAAATTCCGTCCTCGTAAGATTGCAGGGCGTTGGTGATTGCCTCTACTTCTGCGGCAGGTTTGCCGTTATAGTTTACTGCAAACCCAACCTTGCCGGAAGTTGCTTTATTTTCCACTTCTTCCTGTGTGAGGTATTTCAGTACTTCGCTTTGTTGCAAGCGTTCATTATATTCACAGACTTGCCAACTGACGATGGCTTCAATCAACCCCTGTACATCGACAGGCGGAACAGGAAAATCGACAGGAATCTTTTCGATATTGCACTTTCGCTTTCCTAACTGTTTGACTTGGACATATACTCTCATATTCTCTTTATTGGGTGATCTGAATACTTGATGTAATAGCATTCAGATCGGTTTCGGCTTCTTCGTCATAGACAAGCATAACAATGGTAAAAGTTCGCTTCTTGCTTTCTTGGAAATAGTGTAATACAATTTGTTGTATGTCTTCTCCCGGTTCATCAGGAGCTCCGATGTGCAGAGGGTTTGTAGTTCTTGTCATGGATAGCCCGTTGATGTTGACATTGCTCTGCTTATAGTCTTCCGCTGGTTCTCCTTGTGCATTTCGCGGGAGAGTGAGCGATAACTTCTTTATATGTTCAAACTCTTTTTGTGTATCGTAGGTCAGAGCGGTAACCGTCAGTTGGTTGGCGCCGTTGACGAGCCTAAGCAACGGAGGTTCTGCGCTGGGAGTCAATCCTTTCGCTCCTGTTATTTTCCTCCAGTTGGTAGGATACTGGCAACTGAAATTTGTTTCTGCATCGTAATAAGAAAGCCATGTATCGTTATTGCCTACCGGAACGTATGGAGGATATTGGCTGGTAGAAGAACTGTTGGCAGTCTCCCTGCCTGATTGGTTACCGTTTTCGTTTTCTTCTTCCAGTTCACCATTCAGATAGGCTTCTACAATACCGCTTTCCCATTCGCCGCGTATGTCCTGATAAAGAGGGGGAACGTTCTTGCAAAGCATCAAGAAGCTGAACAGGAAAATGCAAAAGATACCAAGCTCCCCAAGGATTGAAACGGTACGTTGCGCATCGGCTTTTTCAAATTTATAGCTGCATACATAGATGATTCCCAGTAGGAAACCGCTTAATAACCCGCCGATATGTGCAGCGTTATCAATCCCAGCTTTCATGCCATAAACCAGATTGTAACCGACAAAAATAAGGATACTGGTCAATAATGCTTTCCGTTGTTCCTTTGCGATGCGATGGAAGAACAGGAAGGCGAGGAATATACCGTAAAGTCCGAAGATAGCTCCGGAGGCTCCGGCACTGATTGTCTCGCCGTGCATATAAAGACTGAATACCGCCGAGCATAATCCGGTCAGTAAATAAGACATGAACATCCGACGGCTTCCTATCAGTCCTTCCAGTAGAAGTCCTACGTACATGAAAGCGTACATATTCATTAGTAGATGAAAAGCACCGATATGTATGAAGTTGCAGGTCACTGCACGCCACCAGTCGCCTGTAAGGGTCAGCGGTCCGAAGTCGGCTCCCCATTTCAGCAGTGATAAGGTGGAAGGAGACATAATTCCCACTCCGGATGCAATCATCACAATAAATACAAGGAGGTTGAGGTCTATCAGGATAGGTGTTGCCATAAAACCTTTGCGGGGAATAAAGAACGACCAGAAAGAGTTCCTTTTCTTTTCTTCTTCCAGATAGGCTTTCTCTTCTTCTGTGAGCGGACGGTTACACTCTTCCTCGAAATCTTTTGCCTTTTGGGTTAGCTCTTCCGGGGTAAGGGATGTTTTTATTTCTTCCATCGTCTCGCGTAGCTTTTGTATATTTTTTCTGTTCTTTCCATAGTCTACAAATTGTACGGAAGAAGATTGGCTGCGCACAGCTACTTCTCCGTCGTTTCCCGGTTCTATGGTAAAGGTTATTTCCTCTCCATGAGAATACATATTGAACGGGACTTCGAATCGTGCTCCTTCCGGAGTGACTTCCTCGATATTCCACTCCAGCTTTTGCGAAGCTTCGAGAGCCAGTATGAGGATTTCAGTTTTTGATAAACCCGGTAAATGCAGTTTGTCGTTATATGAAGGTTTGAGTGCCATATTTCTATTCTTATATAGAGTCGTCGATTAAAAATTACTTATCTCACTGACAAATGTATAGAATAATAATGAAAAATAATAGAATGTGACAAATAAAAAAGCATCCACTTCCTAAGAAGGGATGCTTTTATGAGATTTGATAGAGTATTTATTACTTTTTGTAGAATGCCAAGTCTTCTTTATCGAAGTTTTCGATGAAGTTTGAGTGCTTTTCTACTTCCGCTTCTGCATAGTTCAAATATACATGTGCAGATTTGGAGAACAGTTCGGAAGCCTTGCTGGCATCTTGAATCAACAGGTGACACATGATAATGTCAGCAGCCATTTCCACCAGTTTGCGAGCGGTGAAGTCAAGCAATTCCTGATCTTGTACTTCTTTCACTGCATTGGTGCTTGCTTCGAATTTGTCAGCCATCTTTTTCAGACGAGACATCAGCGGTTCCATTTCCGGTGAGCAAGGAATGGTTTCGAACTCGCGGATGGTAGCGATGTACGAACCATTGGTTACGTAACGGATAGCGGCTACTGTCTGCAACTGGGTAGTTCCTTCGTAGATGCTGGTGATACGTGCGTCGCGATAGATGCGTTGGCAAGCATATTCCATCATGAAACCTGAACCGCCGTGAATCTGAATACAGTCGTAAGCGTTTTGGTTGGCATATTCAGAGTTCATACCTTTAGCCAGCGGAGTAAAGCTGTCTGCTAATTTAGCATATTTCTTCTGTTCCTGGCGTTCTTCCGGAGTCAGTTTACGTTCGCGGGCGATGTCGTCCAATGCTTTGTAGATGTCTACGTAGCGAGATGTTTGATACAGTAAAGCACGTCCGGCATCCAGTTTGCCTTTCATGATAGCCAGCATGTCATACACAGCCGGGAATTCGATAATTGCTTTTCCGAACTGCTTACGGTCTTTGGCGTATGCCAAACCTTCATTGTAAGCTGCCTGGCTCAATCCTACAGATTGTGCGGCAATACCCAGACGGGCACCGTTCATCAGAGCCATTACGTATTTAATCAAACCGAGTTTGCGGTCACCGCAAAGTTCAGCTTTTGCATTCTTATATACCAATTCGCAGGTAGGAGAACCGTGGATACCGAGTTTGTTTTCGATACGACGTACGTTCACGCCACCCTGACGCTTGTCATAGATGAACATAGACAAACCACGGCCGTCTCTCGTTCCTTCTTCCGAACGTGCCAGTACGAGGTGAATATCCGCGTCACCATTTGTGATGAAACGTTTCACACCGTTCAGTAACCAGCATCCGTCTTTTTCGCTGTAAGTAGCTTTCAGCATAACAGATTGAAGGTCGGAACCAGCATCCGGTTCTGTCAAGTCCATTGACATCGTTTCACCTTGGCAGATGCGTGGGATAAAGCGGCTGTGTTGGTCGGGATTGCCAAACTCATAAAGAGTTTCGATACAGTCCTGCAATGACCAGATGTTTCCGAAACCTGCATCGGCAGCAGCCACGATTTCTGCACACATGGTGTACGGGGTGATCGGGAAGTTCAGACCGCCGAACTTACGTGGCATGGTCATACCGTTCAAGCCGGCTTTTACCATTGCGTCCAGGTTCTGTTTGGTTCCTGATGCATATTCAACGCGACCATTGGCACAGTGAGGACCTTCTTCGTCTACACCTTCTGCGTTAGGGGCAATGATTTCTCCTGTGATTTCTCCGGTAATCTCCAACACTTTGTCATAAGAGTCTACAGCATCTTCGAAGTCCAGCGGAGCATAATCGAATTCATCTTTATCTCTGTAATTGCGTTCTTTGAGTTCGCAAATACGTTTCATCATCGGATTGTTCAAGTGAAACTTGAGTTCCGGTATGTCTGTATAATAATTAGCCATCTTTCCTTACTTGCTATTTTGTTTATAATACTTAATCATCTTCGGCACAACTTCTTCGATAGTTCCGTTGATTACGTAATCGGCAATCGTGTTGATCGGAGCATCCGGATCGTTATTGATGGAGATGATGATACCACTTTCCTGCATACCGGCAATATGCTGAATCTGTCCGGAGATACCGCAAGCGATGTAGAGTTTCGGACGAACCGTTACACCTGTCTGACCGATTTGGCGGTCGTGATCTGCAAAACCTGCGTCAACAGCAGCACGGCTGGCACCTACTTCTGCGTGAAGTTCTTTAGCGAGGTCGAACAACAGGTCGAAGTTCTCTTTCGAGCCTACACCGTATCCGCCGGCTACGATAATCGGAGAACCTTTCAGGTTGTTCTTTGCTTTTTCTACGTGGCGTTCGATTACTTTCACTACATAGTCCGTATCAGCTACGTACTTTTTCACATCGTGACGGATTACTTCTCCCTGATAAGTCGGAGAGAGGATTTCTTTCTTCATCACACCTTCGCGAACGGTTGCCATCTGCGGGCGGTGTTCCGGGTTCACAATCGTAGCAACGATGTTACCGCCGAATGCCGGACGGATCTGATACAACAGGTTCTTGTAAGTCTTGCCTTCTTTCTTGTCTTCGTGGTCACCGATTTCAAGTGAAGTACAGTCGGCAGTCAATCCGCTGGTCAAAGCAGAAGAAACGCGCGGACCGAGGTCACGACCGATCACAGTAGCCCCCATCAGACAAATTTGCGGCTGTTCCTCTTTGAAAAGGTTCACCAGGATAGCTGTGTGAGGAAGTGAAGTATAAGGGTAAAGTCCTTCGCCGTCGAAAACGTGAAGTTTGTCTACTCCGTAAGGAAGGATTTGTTTTTCAATATCTTTGAGGCCGGTTCCGGCAACCACTGCTTCGAGCTGACAGTTCAACTGGTTGGCTAACGAACGACCTTTGGTCAGAAGTTCGAGGCTAACGTCTAAAACGTTACCTTCTTCTATTTCGCAATATACAAATAAGTTATTCATGATTATCCGATGGTGTGGTTAGCTAATAGTTCAACAATCAGGTCTTCCACGTCACGGTCGCTGCCGCTGATGGTTTTGCTCTCTTTAGCCTGGAACACGATGTTCTGGATGGCTTTCACTTTTGTCGGCGAACCGGACAGACCGCATTGTGCGAGGTCACCGTTTACGTCGGCTACGCTCCATTCTGCCAGATTCAGATAATCGCGCTTGTCATACAGGTCGGTATAATCAAGATTGCCTTGCTGCTTTTCAGTCACAGTTTTGGCATGCTTGTATTTCTGAACCAATTTAGCGTTACGCGGACGGCAAGGAGCTGCAGAACCGTTGACAGTAATCACGATAGGCAGCGGGCCTTCTACAGTTTCAACACCACCGTCGATGTGACGTTTCACCTTAATCTTACCATCGCCTACTTCCAGAATTTCTTCTGCGTATGTGATTTGCGTCAATCCCAGCTTTTCTGCTACCTGCGGACCTACCTGTGCCGTGTCACCGTCGATTGCCTGACGGCCACCGATAATAATGTCATACTCACCGATTTTGCGGATGGCAGTGGCAAGTGCGTAAGACGTAGCCAGTGTGTCTGCACCAGCGAAAGCACGGTCAGTTAATAAGTAACCGTTATCTGCACCACGGAAAAGTCCTTCACGAATAATGTCGGCTGCCCGTCCCGGTCCCATTGTCAAAACGGTTACGGTAGAGCCTGGATGAGCATCTTTCAATCGGAGAGCTTGCTCGAGAGCATTCAGGTCTTCGGGGTTGAAGATGGCGGGGAGTGCCGCACGGTTAATCGTTCCGTCGGCTTTCATGGCATCTTTCCCAACGTTACGTGTGTCGGGAACTTGTTTTGCCAATACAACAATTTTCAAACTCATGCTATAAATTTTAGTATTAGTATTTCTACAAGTTAGCAGCCAGTAGTCAAGTAGTAATCTCTTGCTATCCAAACTATCCGGTTAACTATCAGCGTGCAAATTTACTCAAACGCTTGGTTCTGACAAGAAATCCGAGTAAAAAATGCACAGGTTTAAGAATTTTGAGCAAAATAGGAGGGTTTTTATAGATTTAATTCAAGGTTCCTCTTTAATAACTTATAATTAATGTGCATTCATAAACCTTTCATTCTTCCTCCTATTAAGCTGGTGATACTTTTACCCTCACACCCTCACCCTCTGGCTCAATCCATTTATTCATCGGGGTTGTAGGTGTGAGGGTAAAGGTGAGGGTAGGTGAGGGTAACTTTTTACCCTCACCCAAAATAATATTGGCATCACTTTATGTTGGTTTTAAAGTAACTATTCTTGTTATGTATTCTCTTAGGTATTTATGCGTTAATGCTTAGTAGTTCTTTTGTTAAGCTCTAATGCTTTGCAAGGGCTCACCCATGTGAACAAAGCTGTTTACGTATGTGGATATATTTGTTTACAACTGATAGCCTGTTTGTTCACACAGGTGAGCCCTTGATAACTATTAAGCAAAGACACATAAACAATAAGGGAAATGCATATGAAATGCGGGTATTTGTCAGATGAGATGCTTGCTTCCTGGAAGATGAGCGTAAGAGTGATGATAACATGACTCAAGCGTTTGACTCCTTCAGCAGAACTTCGATGGCTCCAATAAAGTCAGTTGCTTTAGGCATCAATTCGTCTATTTCTTCCTCGCTTGAATAGGCAAAATCATCATAATCACTACTATGCCGACGTTCGAAAAGTAGGGAAAAACAACGTCCCAATTCACGTGACATACGACCGGTAGCGACGAAATGCAATCCTATCATCTGTTTGACACCTGCATGGGTACCAGGATTTATCTCGTGTTTAATAAGCAGAGCGACTGCTGCATAATAACAGGCATAATAAAGACGGTTTACAGCTGTATTATAATAGCCTTGTTGTTTTAGATAGGGTATTTCTTTCAGCGTTTCTTTAGCACGTAGAAAACGGTAAGCTGACAGTGCCTCAATATTTTCCCTGTTTAATTGTTCTTTCATAGTACGATCCCCTCTTTCATTACATTCATAGCAAAAGGTGTCTGAAAAGGACGGTTTTCCCAAATCTTTTTCAGCAAGACACGTGCATTTATTTGCACTCCCGTTTCTATTTCTATATCGTAGAGCGGAGTGATGATACGGTCTTCTTCTTTGACGGTCAATTTATTACCGTCAACCAATATCAATAAATCAATATCGCTATCAGGACGGGCATCCCCACGTGCCTCACTACCATATAAAATAGCTTGCGCTTCCGGTGCCACCTGTGTTAAAGCCTTCCGTATTCGTTCTACAATTTGTGGACGTTTCATATTTATTGCTTTTTATTTACGAACAAAGTTATATAAATTATTCGAGAAGCCAAGAGATACAGCTATTTATTCTCTTTAAGTGTTAAAATGACAGTTACTTATTTTATTGTATACCGATTTCGGCCAGTCCTATTGGCTCCCCGTCATGTATCATCCGTGTTGCTTTCAGTTGGATATAGCGGGCGTTAACCGGAGTAAAGTAAACCGATTGCAAAATCGGATTGCTCTTTATATTGGAAAATTCATCTTTGGCTACTAGCTGGTTGACAGCATTGCTGTCCGTACCTACAGATATTTCGTAGGCCGCAATTACCCCTTTATTATATTCACTTTGGTCGGGGAGATAATGGAAGGAGGTAATTGTGTGTTCTTCTCCCAAATCAATTAATAATGTATTTCCGTTGATGAAGCAGGTGGTCTGATTGTTTTTATCCATACATTTTTGTGCTTCCTCCGCATCTACTCCAACGAGCGTGAACGGATAACTCTTCAACTCTTCTGCTTTTGCGGTATATGTATCGGAAGTCTCTCCTGCATAATAGGCTTCTATGTTATTGATACAGAGGCAAGCTCGCGAATCTGTAAAACGGACACGAATCTTATCTGTGGTGACTGTCTCGAAACGAAGAAGGCGTTTATATCCGATAGTGGTAGTCTCTTCATTCAATTTTACCGGAAGCCATTCGCCTTCCTGGTTGTATTCTACAACGAATGATTTGACACGTTGCCCCAGAGGTATATATTCTTGTAACATCATACGGTTGATCTTTTCCGTTTGAGGCAGGTCAAACTCGATTGTGGCAGAGTTGACACCGTTATTGGTAGCCCAATAAGTATCATACTCACCATCGGTCACCGCTTTTGCAGAGAATGTTTTTTCCCGTTCGTCCGATGCTTTGGGAGAAAGTCCGGCCAATAGGTTGTGTGCCAGTTGCTTTTGTACGTTCTGGTGGAAGTTTACGGCGTTGGCAGAGTCTGTCGGATGAATCAGTCCGTCACGATCGACCGGAAAGTTGAGTAACAATGTTGCGTTATGACCTACGCTACGGTAATACAGGTCGGTCAATGCATCTGCTGTTTTCACACGGTCGTCTTCTTCCGGATGATAGAACCATCCCGGACGGATGGATACGTCACATTCTGCGGCTACCCATTGGTTGCCGTCGGCATGGCCATATTGCAATTCACGATATTTGGGGTAACCCGGATAAACCTCTCCGGCACGGAGAAAAGACCAGTTGGTAGCTCCTGCAAATCCGTTTTCGTTACCTACCCAACGGCAGCCCGGACCTCCATCCGAGAAGATAACAGCCTGTGGCTGCAACTCGTCGATCAACTTATAGGCTCGCGGATAATCGTAATAAGTTTTGCGGTCGATAGTACGGCTGTCTTTTGCTCCGCCATACCAGCCGTCTCCGCCATTGGCACCGTCAAACCAGATTTCAAAAACATCACCGTAGTTGGTTAATAACTCGTTGAGTTGTTTATAGAAGTATTCTACGTATTCGGGAGAACCATAGTTGGCTTGATGCCTGTCCCAGGGAGACAGATAAACAGCGAATTTAATGCCGTACTTCTTGCAGGCATCCGATAGTTCGCGAACGATGTCGCCTTTTCCGTCTTTATACGGGGTGTTACGGATGCAATATTCTGTCAGTTGAGTGGGCCACAGGCAGAATCCGTCGTGATGTTTGGCTGTCAGGATCACTCCTTTCATGCCGGATTTCACAAAGGTCTGTACCCATTGCTCGCAATCCAGTCGGGTAGGATTGAATGTTTTAGGATCGGAATCACCGTATCCCCATTCGCGGTCGTTGAATGTGTTAAGTCCGAAGTGTACGAAAGCGTACGTTTCCATTTTTTGCCATTCTACCTGCTTGGCTTCGGGAATGGGCAGGATAGCTTCCGGTGCTTTGACCGAATTACAGGCACTTAATAGAAGGAGGCCTGCTCCGAAAATAAGAAAGTGTTTTTTCATGGGGGTAATTTATTAGTTAATAATTGAGTGTAAGAATCATCTACAACGTAATTCCGAATACAAAATAAAGTTGCTCTTCATAGGGGTTGGCTATTAGTTTTCCGAATATGGGCAGAGAGAAGTTGGATGTTATTTTGATTTCTTTCGTTGCGGATAATCCGATATTGACTACATTGAATTTGTCGGAGTACATACTTTCCCAAGGGGTAAAACCAGCTTCGACACTCATGTTTACATCTTTCACGCTGAACGGATAACTCAATTCGCAATAGCTGGACCAGGCACGTTTTCCGTTTTCACGGTAGTCGTTTCCGGCAAAGGTGGTGTACCAGCTGACTGATAATGGAAATTTCTCACTAAGCATATACCCGGCTCCTACTTCAAAAGTATGTCCCGTGGAATGTGAACTGTAATTGAAGTATTTGAAAGGTTCTTCTTCTGTTTGGGTAAAATAGTTGTTGGCGTAGAGAGTCAGGTTTTTGTATTCGTACTCCAATGACAAGTCTATCTCATTATTCTTTTCGCGAAATTCGGTAGAACCCCATGCATAGACGGTCAGGCCTTTCCAGTTGAGGCCGAGCGAGGGTTGTACACTTGCATTGCCGCTGTCTATACCACGCCAGATGTAGCTACTTACAAAATCTGCGGTTACAAAAACTTCTTGTGCCTGTGCAAAGGCTGTACATAATAAGATAGCAATAAGTAGGATTTGTTTTTTCATTTTATCGACTGTTTTTTCTCGTTTTCGCGGGGTAAAGATACGCAATATATAGATAAATGATGACAGATGCGGAAAAAAAGAAAGCGGCTGCATCGTGCAGCCGCTTCTGAATCGGTTGTAAATTCTAAAAGTTATTTAGAAAGTAATATCCATCTTAACAACAAACGTGCGTGGAGCGGCAACTGCCATCGGGCGGTAGCTATATTCTTTATTTAACAAGTTGTTGACCATAAACTGAAAAGCTACCTCTTTGGACGCTTTTACTCCAAGGCGCATATCCACAGTGGCGTAGTCCGTATTATGTTTTTTCCAATAAGTAGCCAAAGTCTCTCCTTTAGAATAACCGAAAGCGATGCCGCGAACGTAATCCATCAAGTCGAGTTGTGCTTTCGGCCGTTCATCCATCATCAGGTAATCCACTGCGAGGATTTTACTCTTCCAGGCAACGTTCGCACCCAGATTGATACGTTTCCACTGGAAATCTACCGTCGCTTTAAAACTGTGTTTCGGACGATACTTCAGGTACTTTCCGGTGTTAGATTTTTCTTTCATTTGAAGAGGATCAGTATAAAGATCCTCCGCATCATTGCGTTCCTTATAATCCGCATCACGGGGTTCGGTGTATACATACCCTAAGTTATAGAACAACTTTGTGTTCTTGTTGAAGTTATAAACGCCGTTTGTTGATATTTCCACTCCGTAGATTTGTGCTTTCGATACGTTATGAAACTGTGCTCCGATTCCGAAACCTTGACCATCGGTTATCATCCGGATGGCATCACTGATGCTGTTAATCATCGTATAGTCCGCATTATTGAATAGTCCGAACTGGAATTCGACCATATCCTTATATTGCGTATAGAATCCTGCAACATCTACAAATCCCTGGAAATTGCCAATCTTATACCCTTGCTTGAATCCCAATTCCGCATTAAACCCTTTTTCCGGTTTGATATCCAGATTCGGGTAAACGCCGACTCCTCCGATATCCTTGCGCAGGTATTTCTCATTGATGGACGGGTTACGGTAACCTTGTCCGAAGCTGGCACGGATAAAACTGTAATCTGCCAACTGATAGTTCAATCCGGCACGGAACACGGGGCGGAATGGAACTTTAGTTCCGAACATCTTTGTTTCTGCTTCACGATGGTGATTGTTTACACGATAGTATTCGGCACGTACGCCGGCAGATACGCTTAGACGATCCCAAAAACGTTGGTCGTACTGGAAGAAAGCAGCTATGTTATCGCTTTTGTAGACTTCGTCCATGATGGCCGAATTATACCGTACATGCTCATAAGTGGCTCCGGTAGTGATTTGTGCGCCACTGTCCCATTTCTTGTTGAACTGATAATCGAGATAATAGTTAGTGCTTTTATCAGTCTGCGTCTTAGGAGTGTTTCGTGAAGGATTGAGTACGTCGGACACCCAGGGAATCAGGTCACCAGGCAATTGTCCGTTCGTCAGTCCTCCCAAATCACTGGGTAGTCCGTTGTCCATCACCCAGGAAATCAGATCACAATAATCGGCAGTTGTCGCGTTAGGGAAGATATTGCCTAATGAAGTGAATACTCCATTCATGGCGTCTTCCAGATTACCATTGATTAGTCCTGAACCGATTCCCACCAATGCCGGATAGAGCGAGCTGTAATCACCGCCTGCAATATTCTGTATCGTTTGGGCATCTGTCCCCATATTGCCCAGAATATCCATGATGGATGCTCCCTGGGTAGGACGTACGATATTGTCGGCACTATAATAGAAACGTCCCTTGATCTTATGTGACGTACCGTTTTCCGGATTCACGTAGTTGACAAACGGGTCGATATGGAAATTATTATCTTCCCTGCCCATGTTGGTGAAAGGAGAGGGCTTGTACACCTCTGTCGGTGAACGCCAGATAAAAAAGTCACCATATTGATTAGACAGGAAATCGATATTAAAACCATAGTTCAACAGTTTCATTCCCATGTCCGGTTGGTGATAGGTTAGGTTACCTCCCATGCGGAAACGTTTGTTATATCCTTGCTGGCGGTATCCTTCATCGGTGAAAAGATTGAGGCTGCCACTGACGTCGAAATTACCGATACGACGGGCGTGGGAGAGATCGAATCCTTCGTAAATCGGATTACGCACACCACTAAGAAGATTTCCGCGTAGAATTGGTTTGACCGAATATTTATCTTCTTTCCAGAAACTCTTGTCACTCCATTGGTATTCGTCATTCTCCGCATCACCATAGATACCGAGATATGCGCTGAAACGTGTTTTCGGAGCTAACCCCGGACGTGCGGTGCGGATATTGATGATACCATTCAAAGCCGATGAACCATATAAAACGGAAGAGGCTCCTTTGATTACTTCAATCTGCTCGATATTCTCCAAAGGTACGGTGTTCCAGTTGATTTCACCTGTCTTGGGATTCAGGGTACTCATACCATCCACCAGAATCTGACTGCGTGCACCTACTCCGTATGTCCATCCGCTACCACCACGTATGGAAGGTTGTTTGTCTACAATATCCACTCCCGGAAGAGTGCGGAGGGTGGACGATATATCCGTTGGTGCCTGACGGGCAATGTCACCCGCTTTCACTACATCCATGGAAACAGTGACATTACTCAATTTCTGTTCAAAGCGTCCGGCGCTGACCACGACTTCCTCCAATAGTTTGGTGCTTTCTTTCATGTAGACGTTTTTGGTAATTACCTCACGTCTGTCGATTACGATCGGCATCAGTACATCTTCGTAGCCCACATAACTGAATACGAGATCGACACCCCCTTCGGGCAGTTTGATTTCATAAGCCCCATGAATGTCGGACACTACTCCCTGATTACCCTGTAACTTATACGTAACGGCTGCTCCCACCAATGGCTCATTGGTATTTGCATCATATATATGTCCTTTCAGCGTTTGGGCAAAACTACTCCCAAGACTGGTGAAGCATAGTAGCAAATTTAGAATATATATTTTCTTCATTGTTTTCTTTTTTGATATTCATAGTTGATGTTTATTCTTGTGGCAGAAGATCCAATCCTAGGTCAATAGTATTGGCTGCATTCCATAAAACCGGCAGACCGTTTTCGTCATTTCCCATGAGAAGTCCGAGCAGGTTTTTAAATACAGTATTGTTAGCCATGCTTTCCGGCAACATTCCTTCCACTATCGGTTGTAGCCCGGGCAATAATTGAATGAAAGCAGTTGTCGACTCTTTGGTTAAGTAAAGATGGGTATGTCCGTCTTCCTCTTCTATATGAAAGATAATTCCTTCAGTCAGTAAGTAGAATACCTGCTGGAAGCTCGCCGTATCCATACTGGTTATGATACCGAGTAGTGGATTGTCGATCATGGAGTTCACGATTCCGAGCAACAGTTTCAGTTGCACAGGATTGGATTGGGCAAGAGCTTCCATAATTCCGGAAACCAGTCCTGAATCGATAGGAGTTTCACCGTCCTTGGTTGCCAGACTGATAATTGCCGGTAAGTTCAGGTTTATTTTAAGTCTACCGCTCTCCTCTGTCCAGGTGATTAGATTAATTGGTGAAGCGGTCCACGTACGGTCTGTCAATGCATTATTGATATCTTTTTCCGTCAGTAAACCAATCATAAACTTGGTGACAAATGTTGCGATGGTACCGACGTCTTTATCCGGATCTATGTTATTGATCGGTACGCTGCCGATGTAAACGGGACTCGTCGTATAATTGGCTACAAGGTTACCGTCGGGTTGTAGGGTGATTGTCTGAAGAAGTTGCGGTATGAAATAGCAAAGTGCATTTTGAATCAGTTTCATCCTTAAAAACAGTGTACTGCCCGCTTTGGTCAGTTCCACGTCATCCAGATGGACATAGAATCCTCCGGTTAAGATTTCATTCGTTTCTTTCCATACATATTGCCCTCCGCTGTAAGTGACAGTCATTTTCTTTCCTTTAGTGAAATTGGATATGCCATAACTTTTCTTCCATTTACTTTGCGGCATTACTACATCCAAATCTAGTTTCATTGTTTTCGGAGTGATGGCACCGCTGTATGTCACGGTTGCTCCTCCCATCGTGACGTTTTTGCCGCTAAATGTATAAGAGTCTTCCTGTTCGCACAGACTGATTGGAAGAGGAGTTTGTTTCTCTCCCGGGATAATGTCATTCAGTGTCAAGGTTCCTTTTTCACTGTCTTCTGTTTTAAAGTCAACAGTTTTTCCAACGAGTTTCTCCCCGCTGTAGGTCAGGTTTAAGGTAGCCGGTTTGATGTATGAGCCATACTCCTGGCAGAGTTCACCCGGCCAGAATAGCTTGTCATTATAGGTTTCCTCGCAAGATGTAAGGAGGAAAGCCGTACAAGCTACATAAAAAAGTCTTTTTAAAGTTCTCATTCTCTTCTAGGTTTTATTTCAACATATTTATTAAAACGATGCAAAGTACGGCTAATAGGTGACTGCCGTCAAGCTCCATTCTTGGGATTCAATATTCTATATTTGCTATTTTCTTAAATACAATCCTAATAAAGAAGAAAATAATGTTCTATTTGTAGGATATAATATACCATTTTTGAACTTGTTGCCCGGAATCCGGATGAAATGGATATTTTTGGTAAATTAAAAAAGAACTGACGATGACAACTAACGAATCCTTTCCTAAATTTGACCTTCCGGTTGATTTTATAGCAGATGACAGTATCACCGGAGATATCTTAAACTACTATGGTAATTTCCCCTGCAAAATAAAAGCCGGTGTCTTTGTGCTTTGTACGGAAGGGATGGTCAGAGCTACCATTAATTTGTTGGAGATTGTCATTCGTAAGAATGATTTCATCGTTGTTCTTCCTAATTCATTCATTCAGATACACGAAGTTTCGTCTGATACCCGTATTTCTTTTGCCGGTTTCTCGTCCGATTTTATGCTTTCGGGCAATTATGTGGAAATCCTGCTGGACTTTATGCCTATGATATTGAACAGTCCGGTCATTTCTCTACAAGAGGATGTTGCCGGCTTATACCGGAATGTATATCTTTTACTGATTCGTGCTTATACACTCCCACATTCATTAGAAAATAAAGAGATCATACGTTCCGTACTGGCTATTTTTTTGCAGGGAACGAAAGAATTGTATAAACGCTATGGCAAGAAACTCGATGAACCTTTGAGAAGAGAACAGGAGTTGTACAGGCAGTTTATACAGTTGTTGATGGCTCATTATACCAAAGAGCATGAAGTGGCGTTTTATGCGGAGAAGTGTGGGGTTACTGCGGCACATTTCTCAAGTGCCATCCGTCGGGCAAGCGGATACAGTCCGTTGGCAATCATTACAGAAATTATTATTATGAATGCGAAGGCCCAATTGAAAACCACCCGGTTGCCGGTGAAAGAAATAGCTTTCTCGTTAGGCTTTAACAATCATTCTTTTTTCAATAAATACTTTCGTAAAAAGGTGAAGATGACTCCGCTGGAATATCGCGAGAAATAAATCTGCGTCTGCTTAAAATTGGACTATACATAAAAATGGGATGTTTTATACATTCTCCCTGCTGTCAATCAGAGCCGGTATGCAAGAGGTTGATAAAAAATCGCTTAAATATGTATCAGGGAAATGCGAAAAGACAGCGCTTTGCTGATGGAAGATCTTTTTGGTACTTATTTGCTTTCAGAGTCGGAGTAAATGATTGATTCTTTTCCTATTATATAGCTATTTGCTATATAAAGAATCAATGGATTCTGAAGTGAATTAACTTAGAAATGGCTCTTCTTTCAGCCCAAAAATCCTTTCTCACCGATGAACGCTGGCTTGGTCGGTGAGCAAGGATGCGTTTCTCACCGACCAAGCCTGCGTTTCATTAAAAGCAAGGGTGCATTTATACCATAAAGACCGTCTGTTTTTCCTTGTATTTATGCATAATAAGGGGCTGTATGTGTATAATCTTGCATTAATTTATGCATTTTATTCTCTGCTTGATTTGATTCATAGCCACTGTCAAACGGTAGAATCTTAAAAATAGAACAAAACTGTTTACCGTTGAAATCCGTTCTTTGGTCGATTATATTTGGAGGAAGAAAACAGCAGTCTTACTTTTGTTTCGATAACATGGAGTAATCCCGGAAAATAACTGCTTAAAAAAGCCTCAGAAGCTATTTGTAGCTAATGAGGCTTTTTATTTATAAAGGACGGGTACTCGTTTATTTGATTCCCAGTTTTTTAGCAATCTCTTTAGGCAGTGCGTCTTTGTGTACAAGAATATTCATAGTCTTGTAAGCAACGAATGCTTTGGAAGCATACCAGATACCATTGTATTTGCCTGATTTACCCCAAGAATTCTTCACCATGAAGTATTCTTTTCCGTTTTGGTCTTTAGCGATACCGTAGATTACCATTCCGTGGTCGTCCGTAGTTTCCCAATTGTCGAAAGCAACTTGGCGCATTTCTTGAGTGACGTCGATTTCCGGGTATGGTTTGGTTGTCATCATTTGACGTTTGTTAGCAGCAGTCAGGCCGGTCCAGCGAGCCATATCCGAACCGGAAAGTTCAGATTCTTTGTTTACATCCGGCATAACGGCGATACCGTCACGTGTGAATCCCTGTTCGCTGACGTCGCTACCCCATGCAAAAGTATAACCTTTCTTTATAGCATTGTCCATTACAGCCATCAGCTCTTCGATAGGCAGGTTGTAGGATAAACCATTGCGCCAATTATCCTGAATCTCGATTGCGAATTGAGAATAGAATGGATGATGTGTATAAGAAGTCAGTGATACATAGTCGTCACAGTTCAATCCCAGTGATTCAGAAAAAGTCTTCGGAGTATATTCTTTGCCTTTGTATGTGAACTTCTCCGGGCATGCTCCCAGATAAGTATCATAAATAGCGCTTAGTCCGTTTTTCCATACCGGAGTCAGTTTGCTCAACTTACCTTTCGCAATAGCATTGATGTAACCGGAAGCAACAGCATCCAGTTCGTTATGCACCGGCAACGTGTCACCGTACATGATACCCGGCATCACTTCTTGAGGAACAATACCATAATTCTTGATGCAGTACATTACATCATAAAAACTTCCGCCCGGGGAGAAAGAACTGTCACCATGATAGCGTACATAGTTTACTCCGCGATCCTGCATCGTTTTGTGTACGACAAACATTTCAGACAGGTCATACTCGCCTTTACCTAAGCGAAGCAATTCTGATTCAATGAATCCGAGAGTTGAGAAACTCCAGCAAGTGCTCGAACGATTTTGATTCTTGATAGAAGTAATCGGGTTTTCTTTCACTGTCGTGAAAACAAAACCTTCTTCAGGTTTTGCATCTTGTGCCATGATGTTTAGGCTGAACAAGCCTAAAGCAGCAATAAGGATTGTCTTTTTCATTCCTATGAAATTAATATTAAATTGTTTTGGCTACAAATATAGGAAAGTTTCACCACAGATTACACAGATTTACACAGATTATTTCACCACAGAGGACGCAGAGGACACAGAGGAAGATAAAGGAAAATTGAGATTAGGACAGACTGCAGGAAGCAGTTACCGCTCTAACTACTGGATTTACGACCCTTTGACAGACCTGTGGGATGGGGAGGATTTGACCGATTTCGAAGGAAGCACACGCTCGAAAGCTGTATGTTTTTCTACCGGAAAACGGGGAATTATAGCTACAGGAGGATCTTCCACTTATTATTACGATGATACCTGGGAGTTGAAACCATACGAATATGAAGAGAAATAAAAAAGTAATAGGTGTTAGTTGCTTTGTCTTACTGCTTTTAGTGGGAATCATGTATGTGTATGTGCATCCGGTAAATAGATACCGTTTGGAAGTGACCCGGGTTGGAGGTAGTGGGTACGGCTATAAAATTTATGAGAGAGAGCGTTTGATAATTGTTCAACCTTTTTTATTGGCACAATCATGCCACCTTACTGGCACGACTGTGTCAATATGGTGGCACTGGAGTGCCAATACGATGGCACAAGGTAAAGCATTAAGTACAGATTATTTGTTCTCTTCTTCTTTGGGTGCTACTACATAATCTTCTTTGATAAACTCATCATACACACGCTTGGGATGATCGAATGGAGCGGTTCCATTCTTCTGTTCATTGAAGTTTTCCCTGCGGAATTGTTTCAGTTTCAGGTTATCTTCTGCATACTCTCTCAATTTCTTATGCTCATTTCCGTAGAGCGAACTTTCAGTCACGTCAGAATTGAGCAGGTTTTCTTTAGGAGTAATAGTAGGTAGGAGCACTTGTTCCAACAGACCACGATAGGCACCGTTATATTCGCACCATACAATATCGTTGGTTACAAATATACGATAGGAGTACTTTGACCATGCGGTTTTGATTTCAATAGATGTAGCATAAATTTCAATGGTAGCTTCTGAACCATACGCTTGGTCACGGATCACAACGGTCGTCCGACCGCTCAGTTCTTCCTTCACGGAAGTTTGCCACTTATCAGAGTGTAAGATTTCTTCGATAATTTCCGGCAAATTTTCTTTAATCTCAAACTGTATTCTCATGGTGCTTGCCTGCGGGCAGGACTTTTTTGATTTTTTCCTCCTTAAACAATTAAGCTAGCCTAAAGTTACATAGATTGAAGCAAAAAAACAAGATTTTGTTTGAGAATTTGTTATTTTCGCCAAACTATCTGCCTTTTTCGTTTGTTTTTACCATAAATATGCACAAATCGTAAAAATAAAGTTTATGCGGAACAGGGCCCGGAAGAATTATGTCATTTATGTACTGATGTTACTCCTGTTTGGAGGGTTGATTTATGTTGCTATTGAAGAGGGTGACCGGTTTTCGCACTATGCGGTAAATGCGCAGAACATAGTACAGGGGAATCCATTCACTATGTTTCTCCAGTTTATACAGGATAATCTTCATCATCCGCTCACTACCTTGTTGATTCAGATTATAGCCGTACTGCTGATGGTGCGTCTTTTTGGCTATTTGTTCAGTCTGATCGGGCAACCGGGAGTGATTGGAGAGATTGTTGCCGGTATTGTATTAGGACCTTCCGTACTCGGCTTTTTCTTTCCAGATGCTTTTCATTTCCTTTTTCCGACACACTCGCTTACCAATCTTGAACTGTTGAGTCAGGTGGGACTGATCCTTTTTATGTTTGTCATCGGTATGGAGCTGGATTTCAGTGTACTGAAAAATAAAATCAATGAAACGCTGGTGATTAGCCATGCCGGAATCCTAGTACCCTTCTTTCTGGGCATCTTGTCTTCTTGCTGGGTGTACGAAGAATATGCAGCTGCCCAAACTCCGTTTCTTCCATTTGCTTTGTTTATAGGTATTTCTATGAGTATCACCGCTTTTCCGGTATTGGCGCGCATCATTCAGGAGCGGAATATGACGAAGACTCCTTTAGGGACGCTGACCATTGCTTCCGCTGCCAATGATGATGTGACAGCCTGGTGTCTGTTGGCAGTGGTGATTGCTATCTCCAAAGCAGGAAGTTTTGCCAGTGCACTTTATTCAGTGGGGCTGGCAGTTGTCTATATTGCGGTCATGTTTTTGGTCGTTCGCCCATTTCTGAAGAAAGTGGGAGAAGTATATGCCAACCGGGAAGCAATCAATAAAACATTCGTGGCATTTATTCTGCTCATTCTTATTATTTCTTCTTGTCTGACCGAAATTATTGGTATTCATGCACTATTCGGAGCCTTTATGGCAGGGCTAGTGATGCCGTCCAATCTGGGTTTCCGGAAGGTGATGATGGAAAAGGTGGAGGATATTTCATTAGTATTCTTTTTACCTCTGTTCTTTGCCTTCACCGGATTGCGCACGGAAATCGGTTTGATAAACAGTCCGGAGTTGTGGATGGTATGTTTACTGTTGGTGACGGTTGCTGTTGTCGGCAAACTGGGTGGATGTGCCATTGCCGCCCGTTTGGTGGGTGAGTCGTGGAAGGATAGTTTGACGATAGGGACATTGATGAATACACGGGGATTGATGGAGCTTGTCGCTTTGAATATCGGTTATGAAATGGGAGTTCTTCCTCCCTCTATATTCGTAATTTTGGTCATTATGGCGCTAGTTACGACCTTTATGACTACTCCTTTGCTTCATTTGGTGGAACATATTTTCGTACGTCGGGAAGAAAAATTATCTTTGAAGCACAAATTGATATTTTGTTTCGGGCGTCCGGAATCCGGGCGTGTGTTGCTTTCCATTTATGATTTGTTATTTGGGAAGCAGTTGAAGAAAAATCATTTGATTGCAGCACACTATACGGTGGGCACGGATCTGAATCCGTTGAATGCCGAACATTATGCCAGCGAGAGTTTTGCTTTGCTCAATCAACAGGCAGCGAGATTGAATATCCAGGTAGATAACCATTATCGGGTGACAGACAAACTTGTACAGGAAATCATCCATTTTGTCCGTAACGAACATCCTGATATGCTGCTTTTGGGAGCTGGGAGTCATTATCGTTCGGATATGCCGGGAACTCCGGGAGCAATTTTATGGTTAACGCTCTTCCGGGATAAGATTGATGAGATTATGGAGCAGGTGAAATGTCCCGTGGCCGTATTTGTCAATCGTCAGTATCGGGAAGGCTCGACGGTCAGTTTCGTACTCGGCGGAATGATTGATCTGTTTCTTTTTTCCTATTTGGATAAGATGTTGCAGAACGGACATTCGGTGCGTCTTTTCCTTTTTGATACGGATGATGAAGAGTTCCGTGGACGCATTGACGATTTGCAGGTGCGTTATCCGGAACAAACGATGATAGTGTGGTTTGCGGGAGTAGAAGATTTAGTGACTGAAGAGAAAGACGGGTTATTGATAATGAGCCATCTTTCTTATACGAAATTATCCGAGGATGAGGCTGTGATGCGTGAATTGTCATCTTTGCTGGTAATCCGCCGGAATAAGAATACGGGAGATAAAAATGAAGGACTTGAAAATTGATGAATCTACGGGATTAGTGTTGGAAGGCGGGGGAATGCGCGGAGTATTCACCTGCGGTGTGCTTGATTATTTTATGGATCACGATATCCGGTTTCCCTATGCGATAGGAGTGTCTGCTGGTGCGTGCAACGGGTTGTCGTATGCATCACGGCAACGGGGACGTGCCAAATACAGCAACATTGACTTGTTGGAGAAGTATGATTATATCGGTCTGAAACATTTGCTCAAAAAGCGTAATATACTGGACTTTGATCTATTATTCAATGAGTTCCCCGAACATATTCTTCCTTACGATTATGAAACATACTTTGCTTCACCGGAGCGTTTTGTGATGGTGACTACGAATTGCATCACGGGAGAAGCCAACTATTTCGAAGAGAAAAAAGACAGTCGCAGGGTGATTGATATTGTCCGCGCATCCAGCAGTCTCCCTTTTGTATGTCCTATTACTTATGTAGACGGGGTGCCCATGCTCGATGGAGGAATTGTAGATTCCATACCTTTGCAAAGAGCCATTAAGGATGGCTGCACGAGAAATGTTGTGGTACTCACCCGTAACCGGGGGTATCGGAAAGATTCGAAAGACATTCGTATCCCTTCGTTTGTATATCGGAAATATCCGAAGTTGCGCGAAGCGTTAAGTCGGCGGTGTGCTGTTTATAATGAGCAGTTGGAAATGGTAGAGCGCATGGAGGATGAAGGACAGATTATCGTTATTCGCCCGTTAAAACCTGTAGCCGTAGACCGCATCGAGAAAGATGTGCAAAAGCTGACAGAGTTTTATCAGGAAGGGTACGAATGTGCGAGAGCCTTACTTGAAGAATAAACAAGTCTCCATAGTTGAACAATAGACAGGCTCTCCATGCTTTTTTGTTTTTCTTGAATGTCAGATAGGATAATTGGGCGTGTTCCCTTTTCATTTTGAATGGGTATATTGTTCAGCAGCCTTTTTTAGTTTCCTACCCATCAATTCTACCAGAGTCTTCGGATAAAGAACTTGTATTCCCTCGGCATATCCGAAGAATACCCGTTCTAACTCATGGTTGATGACGACTTCAATTTCCAGTATGACACTTCCGTCAGCCAATCTTTCCACCACTTGCTGGCTGCGGTGTATAGGCTTGGTTATGATGTAAGGTGCTTCGGCAGCGGCTACCTTGAAACCGATTTTCTCCGCTACGCTTCCGGAGTTTTTAGTGACTCCTACCAGATCATCGAAGAACGTGTTCGGATCGAAGAACGTATTTTTTATGTAATGTTCTTGTGGCAGAACTTCCAATGATTGTATTCTGTCCAAAGCTAAATTTTGCAAGATTCGTCCGTTTCCTCTGACACCATAAACGAACCACCGGTTGCGATATTCTTTTAATAGATAAGGATAAAAAATAAAGCTGTTGGCCGAACGTGCCTTGAACGAACGATATTTGAGCTGTATCGGATGCTCGTTTACAATCGCGTGATAGATCGTATCCAGATAATCCAGTCCTTTCAACGATTCATTCTTTTCAAAGTCAATGACAGGAGTGGTTTTCATCCGGGCAGAAGCGACATGGTCTTCCAGACGGTTGATAATATCGCTCATTTCCGTAAAATAGGAGAAACCTTTAAACTGCCGCAACACCTCCACGGCTTCCGACATCGTTTTCAGGTCTTGTTCGTTCAGCGGAGTTTGTGTAATGCTGTATTCCGGATCTTCGTATTTATAGTATTTATTTTCGTACACCACAATCGGAGCGTTATAACCCAGCTTCTCGCTACGCATCATCTGTATATCCATTTGTACCGTACGTTTGCTTATGCCTTTATTAATGCCTTCGTATTCGTAAAGAGCATCTGAGCAAGCATCTACCAAATCTTCCAACGTCCAGCGTCGATAAGGATTACGCAGACAGTTATCAATTGTTTTATAACGGATTAAGGCATTTCTATTTGCTGGCATAAGTAGAAGAATAAAGATTTGCTTCAAAAGTAGAAAAATAAATTCAGGAAAACAAAGAGGTTACAGGTCTTTATTCTTGGATGATAAAAAGAAAATTCTTAGGATTTGTATCAAATTTGATACCCTTTGAAACAAAGTTTATAGACGAAGGCGAAGATACCCCCTATCTTTGCCTTCGTCTATTTTAGATTAAAAGCTTGTATAAACTAGGAATACTTTGTTGCCATGAAAACAAACCCTTGGATGAAACTATGTAAAGGTGCAATACTTGCGTTAGCAGTCTCTTACGGACTGACTTATTGCCACACAACTAAAAGCAAGTTGACCTTGGAACAGAAAAGCGATAGCCTGACTGTCATCCACATCACCAATCCGACTAATTATATATTGCTTCCTATAGAAGAGAAAGCAGCGGAAAGTCAGGTTCTACTTGATACCGGAGAGGCTGCGGATACCGATATGGATATTCGTCTGGCACAAACTCAAGTGGACTATTTCGTTCCATTTGCCTTGCCTGCCGGAGCGAAGACTGCTACCGTCCGTGTTCGTAATAAATCAAAGGATGCACTTTGCTGGAAAGAAATTAAGCTATCTGATACTTTTGATACAGCCAATACGGAAAAGTTCCGCCCTGTTTACCATCATACTCCTCTCTATGGCTGGATGAATGATGCCAACGGATTGGTGTATAAAGATGGAGAATATCATTTGTATTTTCAATATAACCCTTACGGTTCTAAATGGGGAAATATGCATTGGGGACACTCTGTCAGTAAGGACCTTGTACATTGGGAACATTTGGCCCCAGCTATCGCCCGTGACACATTGGGACATATCTTTTCGGGCAGCTCTATTGTCGATCAGGAAAATCTAGCGGGTTATGGAGCAGGGAGTATCCTGGCTTTTTATACTTCTGCCAGTGACAAAAACGGGCAGCTCCAATGTCTTGCTTTTAGCAAGGATAATGGACGGACATTTACTAAATACGAGAAGAACCCCATCTTGTGCCCTGCGGATGGTTTGAGAGATTTCCGTGACCCGAAAGTGTTCCGGTATGAACCGGAAGATAAATGGGTGATGATTGTCTCCGCCGATAAAGAAATGCGATTCTATGACTCTAAGAATCTGAAGGACTGGAACTATATGAGTAGCTTCGGAGAAGGATACGGGGTACAGCCTTGTCAGTTTGAATGTCCGGACATGGTGGAACTTCCGGTGGATGGAGATCTGAACCGTAAGAAATGGGCATTGATAGTGAACGTCAATCCGGGATGTTATTTCGGAGGAAGTGCCACTCAATACTTTACAGGAGACTTTGATGGAAAGAAATTCAGTTGTGACAGTCAGCCAAATGTCACGAAATGGTTGGATTGGGGCAAAGATCACTATGCTACCGTTTGTTTCTCAAACACTGGAGAACGGACGATTGCTGTTCCTTGGATGAGTAACTGGCAATATTGTAATATTGTTCCGACAAAGCAATTCCGTAGTGCTAACGCTTTGCCACGTGAGTTAAGTCTTTATACACAAGACGGTGAAATTTATCTTTCAGCAGCTCCGGTACCGGAGATAAAAACTCTGCGAAAAGAAAAGAAAGAGATTCCGGCATTTACGGTTGCCAATGATTATCATATTGATTCTTTATTGGCTGATAATGATGGTGCTTATGAACTGGCATTGGAAATTACCGCCGGGGAAGCGGAGATTATGGGATTCAGCCTCTTTAATGATAAAGGGGAAAAGGTGGATATCTACTTCAATCTTCCGGAAAAGAGATTGGTTATGGACCGGACGAAAAGTGGTATCGTGGATTTCGGAAAGAAGAGTGTACCTCATGAAATAGAGGTTCACGACCGTAGAAAGACGACTTCCATCAATTATATAGATGATTTCGCATTAGCTACCTGGGCACCGATAAAGAAAGAGAATAAATATACGTTGGATGTCTTTGTTGATAAATGTTCTGTAGAAATATTCCTGAATGGAGGAAAGGTAGCAATGACTAATCTTATCTTTCCATCGGAACCATACAACCGTATGTGTTTTTATAGCAAAGGAGGTTCATTTCAAGTAGATTCATTCAATGCGTATCGGTTGGGTTTATAATAGAAGTAGAAGTTACACAATAGATGTTTGCATAGATTCAGTGAAAGCAACAAGTATTGATTGCTTTTTAAAGATTCATAGGTTAGATTTATAAGTTAGGTTTTGTAGATTAGAATTAGGTGTTTGGTAGCTGTCAGATGTGAAATCCGGCAGCTACTTTTTATTCATCAATTATTCATCAATTTCAATTGTATATCCTCCTTGGAATATCTCTTCCGGTTGTAAGTGCTGCATCCAGTCCTTATCTTTATATTCACCAGTATAATGTGCGCGGTCGCAACGTCCGTACCAAGGTTCGATGCAGACGAAAGGAGCATTCTTTGCAGGTGGAGACCAAAGACCGACTACCGGAGCGTTAAAATGTAAACTAAGATAAGCCTGTTTCTCTTTATTATATAAGGTAACTTTACGGACCTGTTCATTTTCCAGTATCAAAGCATCTTTATCAAAAGTATGCGTGTCCAGTGGTAATAATCCGTCTGTCAACTCTAAAGAATATTCTGTAGAAGGATCAGCGCATCCCTTTTCTGAAATGAGAATATATTTCAAACCGTTTTCCTTGTCAAATCCGAAGAACCCTCTTTCAGAATTGCTTGCATCGAACTCCGGCCAATAGAAAGCTGGATGTGCCCCAATCTGAAAATACATATCCTTGTCGCCAGTATTCTTTACTTCCCATATAACCTCAATTTTCTTTCCCTGGATGCGATAGCCTATTTCCAGACAGAATGGAAAAGGGTATTTATGCAAAGTTTCTTCATTGCTGACAAGGCGGTAACGTACTTCATCCTCTTTTTCAGAAATAAGAGTAAATTCCATGTCACGGGCAAAACCATGTTGAGTAAGCGTATAAGGAATCCCTTCATTCCGATACTCATTTTCCCATACGCTCCCTACAATCGGGAATAGGACAGGAGAGTGACGTTTCCAAAAAGCAGGATTGGCTTGCCACAGATATTCTTTTCCATTGGCGACGATGCTGCAGAGTTCAGCTCCGTGAGGAGATACTTGAATCGTGAGTTGTTTGTTGGAGATTGTTTTCATATCGTTTATTTATTGGATTATTTTAAAGTTAATCTTTAAGTTCATCTTCCGATCCTTCTTTCGAGATGTCTTCAGGTTTGCCTTTCAGTAGGATACCACTTTTGGCATTAAGAGGAGAGATTACTCTTTTGCCTGTTTTTGCCTCCAGCTCCAGTCGGGCATTGCGGGCTACTTCTCCTCCTTGTTGAGCAATATCTATGTGGTCATTGAATGTTTCGGGATCGCTGGTTTCAGATATTTCTTTAGTAGAAAGTTCGGCAAGCATATTTAATACCAATTCTTTATTGGTCATATTATCCCGTAGGTTTTCTTTTTTCAATCCTTTAAATTGTTTGTACTCTTTAGATGTCATATCTGACCAAGTCTGATAAATAATATCTGTGAGTGTAGCGAATTGAACGCCTTCTTGCAATCCATGTTTCTTCCACTCATCAGTCAAGTCTTTACGGATTTCTATTGATTTCAGACGTTGGTTAATCCAGCTATCAGAGTATCCCATACGTTTATAATCCATTAAGGCCTGATCAATTGATAATTCGGGGTCTTGTATTTGGTTGAGCCGTTCGCTGGCAACCTTAGCCATCCATAGTTTGAAAGGTTCTGCCTTAAGAGAAGGAATAGATTGGATAAGGCGGAGAAGTTGTTCGGTATCGGCAACATCGGTAAGGCGCATTTTACCATCCGCTGCCTGCATTTTCAAACCGTTACAATTTGTAACGGTTTCGTTTCCTTCCGCTAGCAGTCTCTTTTTTAATACACGCCAATAAGTTTGAGGGTTACTGCTGTCTGTCAGAACAGCCACCACATCTACTATCGAAAAATACCACTTCTCTTGTTCATCATCCCATACTGTACGTACTCCTCTTTCTTCAAAGAGTTTTAAAGCTTGTTGCTTAGTCATGAATCTTATTTTTAGAGTTTATTATTTAATGAAGAGTCGTTCTTTCTTTGGGCTCATATCACTATACAAAGGTAGCGTTTTCTGCGATTATAAAAGAATATGAATCCAAGAATTCCCATAATGAAAGAAAACATGTATAAAACCCTATAAAATAGCGTTCTATGCAACAAATGTTATAGCCTTTGAAACATTTTTTTTAGTCGTTTGATATAAATCAACCGTAATTTGCATTATCGATATAGATAAAATTCGTACTTTTAATTTAATAACATCAAACTAATGCATCGTATTATGAAGAACAAAAAACTTCTTTGCAGCGTTTGTTTCCTGTTTACTTTCATGTCAGTCCTTTGGGGGCAAAGCATTACGGTGAAAGGAAACGTTACTTCTAAAACGGACGGACAGCCGGTCATCGGCGCCTCTGTTGTTGAAGCTACAGCTACTGCTAATGGAACAATTACTGATTTAGATGGTAATTTCACCCTTTCGGTTCCGGCTAACTCTACTTTAAAGATTACGTATATTGGTTATAAACCGGTGACCGTAAAATCGGCTGCTATCATTAATGTATTATTGGAAGAAGACACTCAAATGGTAGATGAAGTGGTTGTAACAGGTTATACCACTCAACGTAAAGCTGACCTGACCGGTGCTGTTTCCGTAGTGAAAGTAGACGAAATCCAGAAGCAAGGGGAGAACAACCCGGTGAAAGCACTTCAAGGCCGCGTGCCCGGTATGAACATTACAGCGGATGGAAATCCGAGCGGATCGGCTACCGTACGTATTCGCGGTATCGGTACGCTGAACAACAACGATCCTCTTTATATTATCGATGGAGTTCCTACCAAAGCCGGTATGCACGAATTGAACGGAAACGACATTGAATCCATTCAAGTACTGAAAGATGCTGCTTCAGCATCCATCTACGGTTCGCGTGCTGCAAATGGCGTTATCGTCATTACTACCAAACAAGGAAAGAAAGGCCAGATTAAAATCAATTTTGATGCTTCGGTTTCAGCTTCCATGTATCAAAGTAAGATGGACGTGTTGAATACGGAACAGTACGGACGTGCCATGTGGCAAGCCTATGTAAACGATGGTGAGAACCCGAACGGCAATGCTTTGGGATATAACTACAATTGGGGTTACGATGCCAACGGAAATCCGGTACTACACAGTATGAGTCTTTCCAAATACCTGGACTCAAAGAATACAATGCCTGTGGCAGATACCGACTGGTTTGATGAAATTACCCGTACAGGTGTTATCCAGCAATACAATCTCTCTGTCAGCAACGGTTCGGAGAAAGGTTCTTCCTTCTTTTCTCTGGGATATTACAAAAACCTGGGTGTAATTAAAGATACGGACTTCGACCGTTTCTCCGCCCGTATGAACAGCGATTATAAATTAATAGATGATATCTTGACTATCGGCCAGCATTTCACCTTAAACCGTACTTCGGAAGTACAAGCTCCCGGCGGAATTATTGAAACTGCTTTGGACATTCCTTCCGCTATCCCCGTTTATGCTTCGGATGGTTCATGGGGAGGACCGGTAGGCGGATGGCCGGACCGTCGTAATCCTCGCGCCGTACTCGAATACAACAAAGACAACCGATACACTTACTGGCGTATGTTCGGTGATGCTTATGTGAATCTAAGCCTCTTCAAAGGATTCAATGTTCGTTCTACTTTTGGCTTGGACTACGCAAACAAGCAAGCCCGTTACTTCACCTATCCTTATCAGGAAGGAACACAGACCAATAACGGCAAGAGTGCAGTGGAAGCCAAACAGGAACACTGGACCAAATGGATGTGGAATGCCGTTGCCACTTACCAGTTGGAAATAGGCAAGCATCGTGGAGACGTCATGGCAGGTATGGAGCTGAACCGGGAAGACGACAGCCATTTCTCCGGCTACAAAGAAGATTTCTCTATCCTTACTCCCGACTATATGTGGCCCGATGCAGGTAGCGGCACAGCACAGGCTTACGGTGCCGGCGAAGGTTACTCGCTTGTCTCTTTCTTCGGCAAAATGAACTATTCTTATGCTGACAAATATCTGCTTTCATTGACGCTCCGTCGTGACGGTTCTTCCCGCTTCGGTAAAAACCATCGTTATGCCACTTTCCCTTCCGTTTCTTTGGGATGGCGCATCACACAGGAGAGCTTTATGAAGGAACTGACTTGGTTGGACGATCTGAAACTGCGTGCTTCATGGGGACAGACCGGTAATCAGGAAATCTCCAACCTTGCCCGTTACACTATCTACGCTCCTAATTATGGAACAACAGATTCATTTGGAGGTCAAAGCTACGGTACGGCATACGATATTACAGGTTCTAACGGAGGTGGTACTCTGCCTTCCGGATTCAAACGTAACCAGATTGGTAATGACAATATCAAGTGGGAGACAACTACACAGACGAACGTCGGTATCGACTTCAGCCTGTTCAAACAATCCCTGTACGGCTCATTGGAATACTACTACAAGAAAACAACCGATATCCTGACTGAAATGGCAGGTGTGGGAGTATTGGGAGAAGGTGGCAACCGTTGGATTAATTCGGGCGCAATGAAAAACCAGGGTTTTGAATTCAACTTGGGCTACCGCAACAAGACTGCCTTCGGACTGACTTACGACTTGAACGGAAACATCTCCACTTACCGGAATGAAATTCTTGAACTGCCGGAGACAGTGGCTGCCAATGGAAAGTTTGGTGGTAATGGAGTAAAAAGTGTAGTCGGTCATACATACAACTCACAAGTGGGCTACATTGCCGACGGTATCTTCAAATCACAAGAAGAAGTGGACAATCACGCTACGCAGGAAGGTGCAGCCGTAGGCCGTATCCGCTACCGCGACATCGACCATAACGGTGTGATTGATGAAAAAGACCAGGAATGGATTTACGATCCGACTCCTGCTTTCAGCTACGGATTGAATATCTACCTGGAATATAAGAACTTCGACCTGACTATGTTCTGGCAAGGCGTTCAGGGAGTAGATATCATCAGTGACGTGAAGAAGAAAAGTGACTTCTGGAGTGCATCCAACGTCGGCTTCCTGAACAAAGGAACCCGTCTGCTCAATGCCTGGTCGCCTACTAATCCGAACTCTACGATTCCGGCATTGACCCGCAGCGATACAAACAATGAACAGCGTGTTTCCACTTACTTTGTTGAAAACGGTTCTTTCCTGAAACTGCGTAATATCCAATTAGGCTATACAGTTCCGGCAGTAATCTCCAAGAAGTTGAGAATGGAACGTTTACGTTTCTATTGCAGCGCACAAAATCTGCTGACGATCAAGAGTAAAGACTTTACGGGAGAAGACCCCGAAAACCCGAACTTCTCTTATCCGATCCCTGTGAATATCACCTTCGGACTTAACATCGGATTTTAATTCACTTCATTTATAAAACGAACTATCATGAAAAAGATACTATACATAGCAACCATCGGATTTACCTTGCTGACAAGCAGTTGCAACGATTTTCTGGATCGTCAGGTTCCGCAGGGTATTGTGACCGGCGATCAGATCGCTTCTCCCGAATACGTGGACAACCTCGTGATTTCAGCCTACGCCATTTGGGCAACAGGTGACGACATCAACTCTTCCTTCTCGCTTTGGAATTATGACGTACGTTCCGACGATTGTTATAAAGGCGGTTCCGGTACGGAAGATGGCGGTGTGTTCAACGCACTGGAAATTTCTAAAGGTATCAACACTACCGACTGGAACATCAACGATATATGGAAAAGACTGTATCAATGCATCACCCGTGCCAATACAGCCTTGCAGTCACTTGACCTGATGGATGAAAAGACTTATCCGTTGAAGGACCAGCGCATTGCTGAAATGAGATTCCTGCGCGGACACGCCCACTTCATGCTGAAGGAACTGTTTAAGAGGATCGTCATAGTAGACGATGAAAACATGGACCCGGATGCTTACAACGAGCTTTCGAATACTACCTATACCAATAACGAACAATGGCAAAAGATAGCAGACGACTTCCAGTTTGCCTACGACAATCTGCCGGAAGTGCAGATAGAAAAAGGACGTCCCACACAAGCTGCCGCTGCCGCTTACCTGGCAAAGACTTACCTGTTTAAAGCCTACCGTCAGGATGGAGTGAACAACAACCTTACCGGTATCGACGAAGAAGACCTGAAGCAGGTAGTGAAATATACCGACCCTCTCATCATGGCCAAAGCCGGTTACGGATTGGAAAATGATTATAGCATGAACTTCCTGCCTCAATATGAAAATGGCGCAGAGTCTGTATGGGCGATTCAATATTCTATCAACGACGGAACATACAACGGTAACCTGAACTGGGGAATGGGACTGACAACTCCGCAGATACTAGGCTGCTGTGACTTCCACAAACCGAGCCAAAATCTGGTGAACGCTTTCAAAACCGACTCGCAGGGAAAACCGTTGTTCAATACCTACGATAATGAGAACTACGAGGTTACGACGGACAATGTAGACCCCCGTTTATTCCACACGGTAGGTATGCCGGGCTTCCCTTATAAATACAACGAAGGCTACCTGATTCAGAAGAATGATGACTGGAGCCGTAGCAAGGGACTTTACGGATATTATGTTTCGCTCAAAGAGAATGTAGACCCGGACTGTGACTGCCTGAAGAAAGGTTCTTATTGGGCAAGTTCCCTGAATCATATCGTCATCCGTTATGCAGACGTATTGCTGATGCGTGCCGAAGCCCTGATACAGTTGAACGACGGACGCATTGCCGATGCCATCTCACTTATCAACGATGTACGCAGCCGTGCAGCCGGAAGTACAATGCTGATCTTCAATTACAAAGAAGAGTACGGAGTAAACTTTAAAGTAACTCCTTATGAACTGAAAGCATATACACAGGACGAAGCCATGAAAATGCTGAAATGGGAACGCCGTATAGAGTTCGGTATGGAAAGCTCACGTTTCTTTGACCTCGTAAGATGGGGAGAAGCCAAAGACGTTATCAATGCTTATTATGTGACCGAAGCAGCCCGTTGTTCTATTTACAAGAATGCAGGTTTCACGGAAAATAAGAACGAATACCTCCCAATCCCATTCGAACAGATCAGTGCCAGTAACGGAAATTATACACAGAATTTCGGTTGGTAATCATCAATCTTAAAACAAAGAATAAAATGAAATCAATCATAAAACAACTCTATACCATCCTGTTGGTGACTGTAGCATGCCTGACAGTTGCGGGATGTAGTGATGACTTCAAATCCAATCTTCGTCTGGACGGAGATGTATGGGTGAACTCTATCAAACTGGATGAATACGCAGGAACGATCGATTATCAAAACAAGACAATCGTAGTGGGAGTACCTTACGATTATGACGTTACCCGGATGGCCGTCAGTGAAATCAATCTTTCCGAAGGTGCTATGGCGAGCATCGCTGTTGGTGAAACAATCGACTTTTCTCTTCCCGTATCTTTGACCGTGAAAAATGGCGACGTACAGATGAGCTATACGATTACTGTGAAGAGAGACGAAGCAAAGATACTGACCTTTAAGTTGAATGATACTTATGTAGGAAAAGTAGACCAGCTATCAAAAACAATCTCTGTAGTTGTTCCACTGACAGTGGATATCACCCAGTTGAAAGGTACATTCACCGGATCGGATGGAGTCACTGTAACTCCGGCATCCGGCAGCATCCAGGACTTTACCAACCCTGTCACTTATACGGCAACTTACCGTTCGGCAGTGACTCCTTATGTAGTAACAGTTACTCAAGGAAATGTAATTCCGACTGCCTTTATCGGCACAGCTTCTTCTGTGAGCCAACTGACAAGTCCTGAAGAAAAAGCCGCTGCCCAGTGGATGATGGATAATATATCCATGTCCGAATACATCTCATTCAAAGATGTAGTAGACGGAAAAGTCGATTTAGGTAAATATACTGCAATCTGGTGGCATTTCCATGCGGACAATGGCGATAATCCTCCTTTGCCGGATGATGCGAAAGCTGCCGTAGAGAAATTTAAAGTCTACTATCAAAACGGTGGTAACCTATTGCTGACCCGCTATGCAACTTTCTATATTAAGGACCTTAGCATTGCAAAAGACGAGCGTGTACCCAATAACAGTTGGGGAGGAAACGAAGACTCACCCGAAATTACGTCTTCTCCGTGGAGCTTCCCGATTACCGGTAGCGAATCGCATCCGTTGTTCCAGGATTTAAGATGGAAAGATGGCGACAAATCGACAGTATATACTTGTGATGCCGGCTATGCGATAACCAATAGTACAGCACAATGGCATATCGGAACAGACTGGGGAGGTTATGCTGACTTGAACGAATGGCGTAACCTGACAGGAGGAATTGACCTGGCACGTGGAGGTGACGGTGCGGTAGTCATTGCCGAATTCGAGCCGCGCGCCAACAGCGGACGCACGATCTGTATCGGCTCCGGTTGTTACGACTGGTACGGTAAAGGCGTAGACGCTTCTGCCGACTACTACCACTACAACGTAGAGCAAATGACTCTGAATGCAATCAACTACTTATGTAAATAAAAGAATAAGCAATAATTATGAAAAATATGATCTTACATATAGCAATCACCACGCTGTTGGCCTCAATGAGCGCTTGCAGTGATGAAATGGATCCCGTATTGACTCAAAGAGACTGGGACGGTACAGCCACTTACTTCCAATCGGCCGACGAGCATGGCTTCTCGATGTACTATAAACCGCAGGTAGGCTTTGTCGGTGACCCGATGCCATTTTATGATCCGGTTGCCAAAGACTTTAAAGTGATGTACCTGCAAGACTACCGTCCGAACCCCGAAGCTACTTACCACCCCATTTTCGGGGTGGCCACCAAAGACGGTGCTACTTATGAATCTCTCGGCGAACTGATTCCCTGTGGAGGTCGTGACGAACAGGATGCTGCCATCGGTACAGGAGGTACGATTTACAATCCGACTGATAAACTCTATTATACCTTCTACACCGGCAATAAATTCAAACCTTCTTCCGACCAGAATGCACAGGTAGTCATGGTAGCCACCTCTCCCGACTTTAAAACATGGACCAAGAACCGCACTTTCTATCTGAAAGGAGATACGTACGGCTATGACAAGAATGACTTCCGCGACTCGTTCCTGTTCCAGACCGAAGACGGCGTTTATCACATGCTGATTGCCACCCGTAAAAACGGAAAAGGACACATTGCCGAATTCACCTCTACTGACCTGAAAGAGTGGGCGTCTGCCGGCACATTTATGACCATGATGTGGGACCGTTTCTACGAATGTCCGGACGTATTCAAGATGGGAGACTGGTGGTATCTGGTCTATTCGGAACAAGCTTCCTTCATGCGCAAGGTACAATACTTCAAAGGCAGAACACTTGAAGAACTGAAAGCAACCACCGCCAATGATGCCGGAATATGGCCGGACAATCGGGAAGGTATGTTGGACAGCCGTGCATTCTATGCAGGCAAGACCGCTTCCGATGGAACCAACCGTTATATTTGGGGCTGGTGTCCCACCCGTGCCGGCAATGATAATGGAAACGTAGGAGATGTAGAACCCGAATGGGCTGGCAACTTGGTGGCACAACGTCTGATTCAGCACGAAGACGGTACGTTGACCCTTGGAGTTCCCGATGCAATCGACCGTAAATACACTTCTGCACAAGAGGTAAAAGTGATGGCTAAAGACGGAAACGTAACAGAAAGCGGTAAAACCTATACGTTGGCCGAAGGAGCTTCCGTCATCTTCAACCGGTTGAAAGTGCACAACAAGATTTCCTTTACCGTAAAAGCATCCTCGAATACAGATCGTTTTGGAATCTCTTTCGTCCGTGGAACGGACTCCAAATCATGGTATAGCATCCACGTCAACGCTGACGAGGGTAAAGCCAACTTCGAGAAAGACGGTGACAATGCCAAATACTTGTTTGATAACAAATTCAACATCCCGGCGGATCATGAATACCGGGTGACGATTTACAGTGACCAGTCGGTTTGTGTGACTTACATCAACGACCAGTTATCTTTCACGAACCGCATCTATCAAATGCAGAAGAATCCGTGGGCACTCTGCTGTTATAAAGGCGAAATCACTGTTTCAGATATTCAAGTGAGCACCTATTAATAGAAAAGTAACATCTTTTACAGTGTTTGAAACAAAAGTGATAGGCGTTTCATCCCGGAGCGCCTATCTTTGCACTGTAACAACCTTAATACCATAAAGCATGAATTTAAGACTCTCTTCCAAACAAATTCAAACCTTCGCGGTTTTATTTTGTATGATTGTGATGAATATCTCTCTATCCGCCCGTGCGGATAACTCTCCTCTATTAATTAAAGATTTAGGAGAAGGACATTGCCTCGTACGTGTCAACACTAACCAGAAGTATCTGTTGTTGCCCGTAGAAGATGCATCGCCCGATGTGCGTATCAGCATGATTGTTAATAATAAAGAGGTAAAGAACTTCGATGTCCGTCTGGCCATCCATAAAGTCGATTACTTTGTTCCGGTAGACCTTTCCGACTATTCCGGCAAACTAATCTCTTTCAAATTTAAAATGAACTCCAACGACCCGGTGCGTGTCAACCTTTCACCGGATAACACTGCTTGCTGCAAGGAAATGAAATTGTCCGACACGTTCGATACAAGCAACCGTGAAAAGTTCCGTCCCACCTATCACTTTTCTCCCCTCTACGGATGGATGAACGACCCGAACGGAATGGTATATAAAGACGGCGAATACCACCTTTTCTACCAATACAACCCTTACGGTTCAAAATGGGGAAATATGAACTGGGGACATGCAATCAGCAAAGACCTCGTAAACTGGGAACATCGCCCCGTGGCAATCGCCCCGGATGCATTCGGCACTATCTTCAGTGGCTCCGCCGTGATAGATCATCATAATACCGCCGGCTTTGGTGCAGGCGCCATCGTCGCCATCTATACACAAAACGGCGACCGTCAGGTGCAAAGTATTGCTTACAGCACCGACAACGGACGTACCTTTACCAAATACGAAAACAATCCTGTATTAGTATCCGAAGCACGTGACTTCCGCGACCCGAAAGTATTCTGGTACGAAGGCACCAAACGCTGGATCATGGTATTGGCAGTAGGGCAGGAAATGCAATTCTTCTCTTCCCCCAACCTGAAAGACTGGACATTTGAAAGCAGCTTCGGCAAAGGACACGGCGCACACGGAAACGTTTGGGAATGTCCCGACTTATTCGAACTCCCGGTAGAAGGAACAAATGAAAAGAAATGGGTACTGCTTTGCAGCCTCGGCGACGGTCCTTTCGGTGACTCGGCTACTCAATATTTTGTAGGCTCCTTCAACGGAAAAGAGTTTGTAAACGAATCACCCTCCAAAACCAAATGGATGGACTGGGGAAAAGACCATTATGCCACCGTGACTTGGAGTGATGCTCCCGACAACCGCCGCATCGCTATCGCATGGATGAGCAACTGGCAATACGCAAACGATGTTCCTACCTCCCAATACCGTAGTCCGAACTCCGTTCCCCGCGACTTGAGCCTGTTTACCGTAGATGGTGAGACTTACCTCCAATCAGCTCCCTCTCCCGAACTGCTGGCTTTGCGCGATGCTTCCAAGAAACGCTCGTTCAAAGTGAACGGAACACGCACAATCAAAGAAATGATTCCCGGCAATGACGGTGCATACGAAATAGAACTGACGATTGAAAATCAACATGCAGACGTAATCGGCTTCCGTCTCTACAATGACAAAGGCGAAGAAGTGGATATGCAGTATGACATGAAAGAAAAGAAATTCTCGATGGATCGTCGCAAGAGCGGAGAGGTCAGCTTCAATGAGAATTTCCCGATGTTGACCTGGACAGCTATTGAAAGCGGAAAAGATGCATTAAAACTTCGCCTGTTTGTTGATAAATCCAGCGTTGAGGCCTTTGGAGACGGTGGACGCTTTGCGATGACCAATCAGGTATTCCCTTCGGAGCCTTACAATCATATCGACTTTTACAGTAAAGGAGGAGCTTATAAGGTAGACTCATTTGTAGTTTACAAGTTGAAACCATAAGCCCGTTCTATTCCGCTCCATGCGTTCTTTCCCTGTTTCCTTAGGGCAGAGTTTCTCTTTCCCAATGAGAGAGTACCCATAAAGCGGGGATATAGTTGCTCTAAACTTAAGCTATTGGTAATTCTTCACGGCCGTGACGAGATCCTACCACGGCCGTGGTAGCTTCTTCCCACAGCCGTGAAGAGAAGTCACCACGGCCGTGGGAAGGTAACAATAACGTAGCTTTAGCACAACAAGGAACGGGATATACACCAACTATATAAAGGGCTGACGTGTACATTGAACTGATTTTACGATGAGGCGATTGACAATGTACGATTGATATTACTATTGAAATCATAAACGCCTATGTATACACGGCTAATTCGTAATACTGACTTCAATTGTACATCGTAAATCATCTGATCATAAATGAAACACTCTAATCGTACGTCTGATGATTTTTAGAATTACTACTTAATATAAAAGATAAATCAATGGAAAATAGTAAAAACTCTTCCCTTTCCAAACTAATCCCGGTGATGCTTTGCTTCTTCGCCATGGGATTCGTTGACCTGGTAGGCATTGCCTCCAATTATGTGAAGGCAGACCTCGGTCTGTCGGACTCGCAGGCGAATATCTTCCCTTCACTGGTATTCTTCTGGTTCCTGATTTTCTCCGTACCCACAGGCATGCTGATGAGCCGCATCGGTCAGAAGAAAACCGTGTTGCTTAGTTTGATTGTCACTTTTGCTTCTTTGTTATTGCCGGTTTTCGGAGACAGCTATATGCTGATGCTGATTTCTTTCTCCCTTTTGGGTATCGGAAATGCATTGATGCAGACTTCCCTGAATCCGTTGCTTTCTAACATCGTACGTGGCGACCGTTTGGCAAGTAGCCTGACTTTCGGCCAGTTTGTGAAAGCCATTGCCTCTTTCCTTGCTCCTTATATTGCCATGTGGGGAGCAACACAAGCCATCCCGACTTTCGATTTAGGCTGGCGCATCCTGTTCCCGATTTATATGATTGTAGCCGTCATTGCTATCCTGTTGCTCAATGTCACACAGATTAAAGAGGAAAAAGAAGAAGGTAAACCGTCTACTTTCGGACAATGTCTCGCTTTGCTTGGCAAACCGTTTATCCTGCTTTCTTTCATCGGTATCATGTGTCACGTTGGAATTGATGTGGGAACAAATACCACTGCCCCCAAGATTTTGATGGAACGTCTCGGCATGGGCCTTGATGATGCGGCTTTTGCAACAAGCCTTTATTTCATCTTCCGTACGGCAGGCTGCTTCCTCGGTTCTTTCATTTTACGTAAGATGTCACCGAAGTCTTTCTTCGGGATTAGCGTTGTGATGATGCTGATAGCGATGGCAGGTTTGTTTATATTCCATGACAAGACAATGATTTATGTATGCATCGGTCTGATTGGTTTCGGTAACTCCAATGTGTTCTCCGTAGTCTTCTCGCAGGCATTGCTTTACCTGCCGGGTAAGAAAAATGAAGTTTCCGGTCTGATGATTATGGGACTGTTCGGCGGCACGGTATTTCCGTTGGCTATGGGAGTAGCATCCGATGCCATGGGACAGAGTGGGGCAGTAGCCGTAATGACAGTGGGCGTGCTTTATCTCTTGTTCTATACGTTCCGTATTAAAAAATAATTTTATAACTTTGGAAACAATAAAATCCGTAGATCATGAATAATATAATCGTAGGAATGGGCGAGGCACTTTGGGATGTGTTGCCCGAAGGAAAGAAAATAGGTGGTGCTCCGGCAAACTTTGCCTATCATGTATCACAGTTTGGTTTTGACAGTCGCGTGGTGAGTGCCGTGGGCAAGGATGAGTTGGGAGATGAGATTCTGAACGTATTCAACGAGAAGAAACTGAAAACGCAGATTGAACAAGTGGATTATCCTACCGGTACGGTACAGGTGACACTGGATAACGAGGGTGTACCTTGTTACGAAATCAAAGAAGGCGTGGCATGGGATAACATACCTTTTACGGATGAACTGAAACGTTTGGCATTGAGTACGCGTGCCGTTTGCTTCGGTTCCCTGGCTCAACGTAATGAAGTGAGCCGTGCCACTATCAACCGTTTTCTGGATACGATGCCCGATATAGACGGACAACTGAAAATCTTTGATATTAATCTCCGCCAGGACTTCTACACCAAAGAGGTATTGCGCGAATCTTTCCGCCGTTGCAACATTCTGAAGATAAACGACGAAGAACTGGTGACCATCAGCCGTATGTTTGGCTATCCCGGCATCGACTTACAGGATAAATGTTGGATTCTGTTGGCAAAATACAACCTGAAGATGCTGATTCTGACTTGCGGAATTAATGGCAGTTATGTGTTTACCCCGGGTGTTGTCTCTTTCCAGGAGACACCGAGAGTTCCGGTTGCCGATACGGTGGGGGCAGGTGATTCCTTTACGGCTGCTTTCTGTGCTTCCATTTTGAATGGAAAACCGGTTCCCGAAGCTCACAAACTTGCTGTTGAAGTTTCTGCTTATGTCTGCACGCAAAGCGGTGCAATGCCCGAACTTCCGCAGGTTTTGAAAGACAGACTAATGTAATTGTTTGATGGAAAGTAAGTATAGAGGTATATCTCATTCCGTGGGAATATACCTCTTGTTCTTTTTGCATGATTCGTATGATATGAGAGGTAGGGGTATAAAAAAAGGAGCAACGCCTTGCTCCAACCTTTGTTAACCTTAAATCTAATACTATGAAAAACACATTGCAAAGATACGGACTTCTGCTAAATCTGCAAATAATCCAAATAAAAAGAGATGTTTTATAACATTTATTGAGTGTTTGTCTTACGCTTTATACTTTTGTTAATAGTTTCCGGTTGAATATTGGGAACTGTTTTGCATTTCTTTGGAGGGGTAATGATGAGAATAATTGGGTGATAGATAGCATACTCACAGTTTTATTTCTTATTTTTGTTCTCAATCGTCCATTTGGGTCATAGAAAGAAATACGAAAAAAATGAGAATGATTAGAATGATGGGATATACGAAGTGGATAGCAGTCTTGCTCTGTCTTCTTGGCATGACGGCTTGTCGGCAGGATGCACCGCGTTTCCGTATCGGGGTGGCGCAATGCAGCGATGACTCCTGGCGGCATAAGATGAATGATGAAATTCTCCGCGAAGCAATGTTTTATGATGGAGTATCGGTTGAAATCCGGTCGGCTGCGGATGATAATCGCAAACAGGCGGAGGACGTTCATTATTTTATAGATGAAGGGGTTGACTTATTGATTATCTCTGCCAACGAAGCGGCCCCCATGACTCCGATTGTAGAGGAAGCTTATCAAAAGGGAATACCTGTCATCTTGGTAGACCGAAAGATTCTTTCTGATAAATATACTGCCTATATCGGTGCCGACAATTATGAAATAGGACGTGCGGTAGGAAACTACATTGCATCGAGCCTGAAAGGAAAAGGGAATGTGGTGGAACTTACCGGACTGGGTGGCTCAACTCCTGCCATGGAACGCCATCAAGGATTTATGGCTGCTATCAGTAACTTTCCGGATATCAAACTGATTGATAAAGCGGATGCTGCGTGGGAGCGTGAACCGGCGGAAGTGGAAATGGATAGTATGCTCCGTCGGCATCCGAAGATAGACGCCGTGTATGCGCATAATGACCGTATTGCTCCGGGAGCTTATCAGGCTGCAAAGAAAGTGGGACGGGAGAAGGAAATGATTTTTGTCGGTATCGATGCTCTCCCCGGCAAAGGCAACGGATTGGAAATGGTGCTCGACAGTGTGTTGAATGCTACTTTTATTTATCCGACCAATGGCGACAAAGTGATGCAACTGGCAATGAATATCCTTGAGAAAAAGCCTTATCCCCGGGAAACGGTCATGAACACTGCGGTGGTCGACCGTACGAATGCGCATGTCATGCAACTTCAGACAACTCACATCTCGGAACTGGATCAGAAGATTGAAACATTGAACGGACGTATCGGCGGATATCTGTCTCGTGTTGCTACACAGCAGGTGGTGATGTATGGCGGTTTGGTCATTCTTCTATTGGTGGCAGGCTTATTATTGGTAGTCTATAAATCTCTCCGTGCTAAAAATCGTCTGAATAAGGAACTTTCCGAGCAGAAGAAACAGTTGGAAGAGCAGCGGGACAAGTTAGAGGAACAACGCGACCAATTAGAAGAACAGCGGGACAAACTGGAAGAGCAACGGGATCAGCTCATCCAGCTTTCTCATCAACTGGAAGAGGCAACGCATGCCAAACTGGTTTTCTTCACAAATATATCTCACGATTTCCGTACTCCGCTGACATTGGTTGCCGATCCGGTAGAACATTTATTGGCCGATCATACACTAAGTGGAGATCAGCATCGAATGTTGATGCTGATTCAACGAAACGTGAATATCCTTTTGCGTCTTGTTAATCAGATTCTGGATTTCCGTAAATACGAGAACGGTAAGATGGAATATACACCTGTTCAGGTAGATGTTCTTTCCTCTTTTGAGGGCTGGAACGAATCATTCCTTGCAGCGGCCCGGAAGAAACACATTCATTTCTCTTTTGATAATATGCCGGATACGGATTACCATACATTGGCGGATATGGAAAAGTTGGAACGTATTTATTTTAATCTGCTTTCCAACGCGTTCAAGTTCACACCGGAAAATGGAAAGATAACGGTTCGTTTATCCTCCTTGACGAAAGAGGATACTCGCTGGATTCGTTTTACTATAGCCAATACCGGTTCAATGATTTCCGCCGAACATATCCGGAGCATTTTCGATCGTTTTTATAAAATAGACATGCACCATGCCGGTTCGGGAATCGGACTTGCATTGGTCAAAGCTTTCGTTGAATTGCATAAAGGTACAATTTCTGTGGAAAGTGATGAAAAGCAGGGCACTGTCTTTACCGTTGATTTACCGGTACAGACTTGTGAAACTATTCTGGCCGAAGATTCTCTAAAGTCATCAATCTCTGCAGTTCCTTTAAATCCCGGTTCTCCCGCCTCTTCCGCCTCTTCCGACCTGAATGAAACTTTAGCTGTCGAAGAAGAGGAACTGGAAAAAGGCTATGATTCTTCCAAGCCTTCCGTTTTGGTAATTGATGATAATGCGGATATCCGTTCGTATGTACGCGGATTACTCCATACCGATTATACTGTTATTGAAGCAGCAGACGGTTCGGAGGGCATCCGCAAAGCAATGAAATATGTCCCGGACTTGATAATCTCTGATGTGATGATGCCTGGTATTGATGGAATAGAGTGTTGTCGTCGGCTGAAAAGCGAACTGCAAACCTGCCATATCCCTGTCATCTTATTGACAGCCTGTTCTTTGGATGAACAACGGATTCAGGGATATGACGGAGGTGCGGATTCTTATATCTCCAAGCCCTTCAGTTCGCAATTGCTGTTGGCACGCGTTCGTAATCTGATAGATTCACATCGCCGCCTGAAGCAGTTCTTTGGTGACGGACAAACGTTGGCAAAAGAGGATGTTTGCGATATGGATAAAGACTTTGTGGAAAAATTCAAGGCTTTGATTGAAGCAAAGATGGGAGATTCAAATTTGAATGTAGAGGATTTGGGTAAGGATATGGGATTAAGTCGTGTGCAACTCTATCGCAAAATAAAATCCCTGACTAATTATTCTCCGAATGAATTGCTTCGTATCGCTCGTTTAAAGAAAGCTGCTTCCCTGCTTGCTTCGTCGGATATGACAGTGGCAGAGATAGGTTATGAAGTTGGTTTCAGTTCTCCTTCTTATTTTACTAAATGTTATAGAGAGCAGTTTGGTGAAAGTCCGACAGATTTGCTGAAAAGGAAAGGATAGAATCAAAACTATTCACGTCAGAATACAATAAATCCCGGTAACTTGAATTTTCAATGTTTACCGGGATTTATTGATATGTGTTAGTTATGAATCAATAAACTTTTATCTGCGTTTCCTTGATTATACCAGTTTTGTTCGTTTTTGCCACTACTTTGCGCCCATTTTGCGAATCCTTTATAGGCTTCCAAGAAATTAGCTTTTTCAATAGCATGTGCTGCGTTGCCTGGTACTCTTAATCCCCAAATCAGGCGTCCTGCACTAAAATAATAATTATCATCTTCTTCGTCCCCGTTTGTATATACCGGTAGCAGATTTTTATCATTGAATGGATATTGGTAAGTGATCGGTTCAATACCATTCATATGGATTTCTGTTCCGCTATCATTACGTTTTAAATACAAGTCGAATTCATCGCCTTCTAATATTTCCTTTACTTCTTTTCTCTTCTTTAGGGTGATCAGAATATTGATCTCCGGTAAATCACTTGTTGCTACCAAAGCATTCTTTTCTGTATTATAATATTGGCTGCCTGCAGGTTTAGCCAGATTCTTAATTAAAGGGCTGTAATCAATGATAAGATGTTTATTGGGGACAAGATCTACTCCGTCGATCGCAGGAATCACGTTTTTAGTTTCATAAACTTCTATACTTTCCACTTCGTCAGAATCTATTTCTTTCAGTCTTAAATAAGGAGAATAAGGGAATATTCCTCCGATAGCTTTTAGACGTAATCCTATTTGTATATACTGCGCAGTGTATTTTTTGTCAACCTTTTTAATACCTTGGAACTGCACCTTATAATTGACTACAAAATCATTAAAGTCATAATCTCCTAATGATGGGAATTGGTCTTCAAACATGATTGTTCCCCAACCATCTTTGGGATGAGAAATGACTCCTTTTGCCAATTGGATGTCATCTTCTATATCATGCCCACGAGTGATTGACCGGGTGGTGTTAGATTTGGATTTGGCATCATTAGCAATGTTCAGTGAGAAACTTCTATCTGCATTTACAGGTATGGCTACTTTTTTTGTTTCATTGGTGCTGGTTTTGTACTGGGCATACAATGTATTTACGTAGGTTGGGATGCTCAAAGGGAGACTTGAAATTTCTGTATCTACAGGAATGTCGGCTATTTTCTCTTCTTTACTACATGCTTCATCCAAAAAGAAGGAAACCATAGTGGGGGTAGTAGCAGCTACTGTTCCTGCGGCTACTTGAGTTAATTTCCATTGAAAGCCTGCGGGTATATTCAGGTCTTTTACTTGAATTTCTTTTTCAGGTTGCTTGCTTTCATCATAAAGGTTCTTCTCACAGGAGCTGAAAGCGAATACTCCAAATAAACAAGAAGCGAATAGAATTGTCTTCTTTTTCATAACAGCAGTGCTTGTTTTGTTAATAATAGGGTTGCTTTTAATGGGTACAAAGGTCGGGATTATTTGTAAATAAAGCAAATAAAGTTGCATATTTTATTTGAAATGCTTTTATTATTTGCAAATTCTTTTCTTTTTATCTAGTTTTGGAACTGAAATAAAGTAATGTTTGAGTGATGAAAGATTATAAAGTAGACAAAGCGAGTCTCTCCGCATCCTTTTGTCAAGAGGTGTATCAGGTTGTTCGGGAAATTCCGGTAGGTAAAGTTTCTACCTATGGGGGAATTGCCGCATTATTGGGAATGCCTCAATGTTCCCGTATGGTGGGGCGTGCCTTGAAACAGGTTCCGGATGATTTATCTACGCCTTGTCACCGGGTTGTCAATGCATCGGGACGCCTTGTTCCGGGGTGGACAGAGCAGAAACAACTCTTGTTGGAAGAAGGGATCTCTTTCAAGCAAAATGGATGCGTAGACTTGAAAAAGCATCTTTGGAATTACTCCGTATCTGAATGAAATTTGCATATTTAATCTATTTTCCTTACCTTTGTGCCAACAATATGCAAGAACAGACTGTTATTTATTTATGAAAATACTGTTTTCTACTGTTCATTGAGAGGATAATCTTATCAAATTCTATTCCTTTTAAACTACTCAGTCTGTCTTTTAAAACCATTTTAAAAAACGTCGGATCATCATGTTGTCATGTGACATGACTGAACCATGCGAACATTCAACTTGTTTATCGTAAGTGAGAATGAGGAACGCAGCAGTTGAAAACAAAACAACTATTATAATCTAAACCAATATATTATATGAGTAAAATAGAAATAAAGGATTTGTACCTTATCTTTGGTCACGAGAAGCAGAAAGCACTCAAGATGTTGAAAAAAGATAAGAGTAAAGAGGAAATTCTGAAAGATACCGGTTGTACGGTAGGAGTGAAAGATGCCAATCTTTCAATTAATGAAGGAGAGTTTTTTGTGATAATGGGACTCTCGGGAAGTGGAAAATCGACATTACTGCGTTGTATCAATCGTCTGATACGTCCTACTGCCGGACAAGTGCTTGTAAACGGAGTAGATATATCTAAAATATCCGAAAAAGAGTTATTGCAGGTTCGTCGGAAAGAGCTGGCGATGGTTTTCCAGAATTTCGGTCTGTTGCCTCACCGTTCCGTATTGAGTAATATTGCATTCGGTCTCGAACTTCAGGGAGTGAAGAAGGAGGAACGTGAGAAGAAAGCTATGGAAAGCATGATGCTTGTCGGATTGAAAGGATACGAAAATCAGATGGTAGGCGAGCTTTCCGGTGGAATGCAACAGCGTGTCGGACTGGCCCGTGCCCTGGCTAATAATCCTGAAGTACTTCTAATGGATGAGGCTTTCTCTGCGCTCGATCCTCTGATTCGTGTGCAAATGCAGGATGAACTGTTGGCTTTGCAATCGAAGATGAAAAAAACAATTGTCTTTATTACCCATGACTTGAGTGAAGCGATTAAACTGGGCGACCGTATTGCCATTATGAAAGACGGAGAGGTGGTGCAGGTAGGTACTTCAGAAGAAATACTGACCGAACCGGCTAACGATTATGTAGCCCGTTTTGTTGAAAACGTGGACAGGAGTAAAATTATCACCGCTTCTTCTTTAATGATTGACAAACCACTGGTGGCCCGTTTGAAGAAAGAGGGACCTGAAGTATTGATTCGTAAGATGCGTGCGAAGAATATCACCGTATTACCTGTCATAGACGCCGATGATAAACTGGTCGGAGAAGTACGTCTGAACGACCTGCTTAAGTTACGTAGCAGACAGGAAAAATCCATTGAAACGATTGTGCGTACAGAAGTACATTCTGTATTGGAGGATACAGTGTTGGAGGATATACTTCCTTTAATGACAAAGAGCAATTCGCCGGTATGGGTGATTGATGAGACGCATGAGTTTTTAGGAACAATCCCGCTTTCCTCCTTAATCATCGAAGTGACGGGGAAAGATAAAGAAGAAATAAACGAAATAATTCAAAACGCAATAGATTTATGATAAATATAGGACAATATATAGAGATGGCCATCAATTGGATGATGGTACATTTTTCCACTTTCTTTGATGCCATAAATGCAGGCATCGGTAGTTTTATTATAGGATTCCAACACGTACTTTTTGGAATACCTTTTTATATAACCATTCTAGTGCTTGCTGCACTCGCATGGATGAAGGCAGGACGTGGTACGGCAATTTTCACCGCATTGGGATTATTACTGATTTATGGAATGGGATTTTGGGAGGCTACTATGCAAACCCTGGCTCTCGTTTTTTCATCTACCTGTCTGGCTCTGATTGTTGGTGTACCTTTAGGAGTGTGGACGGCAAACAGTCCGCGTGCAGAGAAAATACTCCGTCCTGTTCTCGACTTGATGCAGACGATGCCTGCTTTTGTTTATCTGATTCCTGCCGTTTTATTTTTCGGATTGGGAGCAGTGCCGGGAGTGTTTGCCACCATTATCTTTGCTATGCCTCCTGTGGTCCGTCTTACCGGATTGGGAATACGGCAAGTTCCTAAAAATGTAGTGGAAGCTTCCCGTTCGTTCGGGGCTACCCGTTGGCAGTTATTGTATAAAGTGCAGCTTCCTTTGGCGTTGCCAACCATCCTGACAGGTGTCAATCAGACAATAATGATGTCGCTTTCTATGGTTGTCATTGCTGCCATGATTGCTGCCGGTGGTCTGGGAGAAATTGTATTGAAAGGTATTACCCAAATGAAAATCGGACTTGGGTTTGAAGGTGGTATCGCAGTTGTTATTTTAGCTATCATCTTAGACCGTATCACACAAGGAATGGCAGGACGAAAAAATAAGAACTAAACGGAAAGGATAAAATACGTATGAGAATATATAAAATAGTAGGAATAGTATTGTCAGCTATACTTTTGCTGGCTTCCTGTACTAATTCAGACTTAGAGAAAAAGAAAGTAAAAATAGCCTATGCCAATTGGCTGGAAGGTATTGCCATGAGTCATTTGGCTAAGGTGGTATTGGAAGAACATGGATATGAGGTTGAACTGCAAAATGCTGACCTTGCCCCCATCTTTGTATCTATGTCAGGAAAGAAATCTGATGTCTTTCTGGATGCCTGGTTACCAATAACGATGAAAGATTATATGGATCAGTATGGAGACAGCATCGAATTCCTGGGTGAGGTATATGGAGAAGCCCGTGTAGGACTGGTTGTTCCTCAATATGTTACGTTCCAGTCTATTAGTGAGCTGGAAGCTAACAAAGACCGTTTTTCTTCCGAAATAGTGGGAATTGATGCCGGAGCAGGGATAATGAAGACGACCGATAAGGCCATTGCTGCTTATGGACTTGATGGGTATACCCTCATGACTTCAAGTAGTTCCACCATGCTGGCTTCTTTGAAAAAAGCGATGGACAAAGGAGAATGGATTGTCATCACGGGGTGGACACCGCATTGGATGTTCGACCAGTTTGACTTGAAATTCTTGGATGATCCGAAGAAAGTATATGGAGACTTGGAAGAAATACATGCTATTGCATGGAAAGGATTCAGTGAGAAAGATCCGTTTGCTGCCGAATTCTTTGGCAACATTAAACTAACGACAGAAGAACTTAGCTCTTTTATGACAGCTATGAAGGATGCCCGGATGGATGAAGAAGAAATAGCCCGCAAATGGAGGGATGAACATCGGCAGTTGGTGGATAGTTGGATTCCGAAGTCTGAGAATAAATAGATTGGAGCATTGTTATTCTTAATTTTAAATATAAAATAGACATGAACTCTAGTGGGAAAAAGGGAGTATTGTTTATGTTAGACAGAGTTCATACAATAAAAAAACGGTAATCTTCTACAAGATTACCGTTTTATATTTATAGGGTATTACTATTATTCAGCACCCCAGTTTTCTCTAGCCAAACGTTTGTAGCTGTTGTAACGCCATTTAGCGTTTTCTTCAGCAGCTTTGAACAGTTCTTCAGCTTCAGTAGGATATTGTTTCATTACAGAAGCGTAACGAACTTCACCCTTCAAGAAACCTTGGAAATCTTCCCAGTTCGGTTCTTTGCTATCCAATTGGAATGGGTTCTTGCCTTCTTCTTCCAAAGCCGGGTTGTAACGCCACAAGTGCCAGTAACCGCACTTAACAGCTTTTTCTTCTTCTTCCTGGCTCTTACCCATACCTGCTTTCAGACCGTGGTTGATACACGGAGCATAAGCGATAATCAAAGATGGTCCCGGATATGCTTCAGCTTCACGGATAGCTTTCAGAGTTTGAGCTTGGTCAGCACCCATAGCGATCTGTGCAACATATACATAACCGTAAGTAGTAGCCATCAGACCGAGGTCTTTCTTACGTACGCGCTTACCAGCAGCTGCGAACTTAGCGATAGCACCTACCGGAGTAGCTTTAGAAGACTGACCACCTGTGTTAGAGTAAACTTCAGTATCCAGAACGAGGATGTTAACGTCCTTACCGGAAGCGATTACATGGTCAAGACCACCGTAACCGATATCGTAAGAAGCACCGTCACCACCAATGATCCACTGGCTGCGTTTTACAAGATATTGTTGCAGTTCAGCGATTTGTTTGCAGTGGTTACATTTATCCTTGTTAGCTTCAACAACCGGAATGATCTTAGCAGCCAATTCCTTAGTCTTGTCCGCATCCAGCATATTGTTGATCCATTCAGCGAACAGTTCTTTCACTTCAGCAGGAGTGCAATCAGCAGCAATAGCCTCGTTCATCACTTTCACGAGACGAGCACGCATCTTTTCGTTAGCCAATTCCATACCCAAACCGAATTCACAGAAGTCTTCGAACAGTGAGTTAGCCCAAGCAGGACCGTGTCCGTTTTCGTTTGTAGTATACGGAGTAGAAGGAACAGAACCAGAGTAGATAGAAGAACATCCAGTAGCGTTAGCAACCATTTCACGGTCACCGAACAATTGAGAAATCAATTTCACGTATGGAGTTTCACCACAACCAGAGCAAGCGCCGGAGAACTCAAACAACGGAGTAGCGAACTGTGAGTTCTTCACGTTAGCCTTGATATCAACAAGATGTTGTTTAGTCTTCACGTTTTCAGCACAGTAAGTCCAGTTTTCAGCTTGAGCCAATTGGCTTTCGAGGTGTTTCATTGTCAATGCTTTGCCACCCTTCTTCGGATTACCCGGACAGATGTCAGCACAGTTACCGCAACCCAGACAGTCGAGAACGTCCACCTGGATACGGAATGTCATACCGTCGAATGCTTTACCTACAGCTTTCAGTTGTTCGAACTTAGCACCCTTCTGCTCTTCAGCGTCGAGTACGAACGGACGGATAGAAGCGTGAGGACAAACGTATGCACACTTGTTACACTGGATACAGTTTTCCGGATTCCATTCAGGAACGAATGCAGCTACACCACGTTTTTCGTATTTAGCAGTACCTTGATACCAAGTACCGTCTTCGATACCCTTGAATGCAGATACCGGCAACAAGTCACCGTCTTGTGCATTGATCGGACGAACTACTTCGTTGATGAATGCAGGATCGTTGTTTTCAGCTTTTGCGTCATCCGGAAGGTTAGCCCAAGCAGGATCAACAGCCAAAGTCTTGTATTCACCACCACGGTCAACGGCAGCATAGTTCTTGTTAACAACGTCTTCACCCTTCTTGCCGTAAGACTTAACGATGAATTTCTTCATCTGCTCAACAGCTTGTTCTACAGGAATAACGTCTGTGATACGGAAGAATGCAGATTGAAGGATTGTGTTGGTACGGTTACCCAAACCAATTTCCAGTGCAATCTGTGTTGCGTTGATATAGTATACAGAAATGTTGTTCTGTGCGAAATATTTCTTAACCTTGTTAGGCAGGTTCTTAGCCAGTTCTTCACCTTCCCAAATTGTGTTTAATAAGAAAGAACCGTTCTTACGCAAACCACGAGTTACATCGTACATGTGCAGGTAAGCCTGAACGTGACAAGCAACGAAGTTCGGAGTATTTACCAGATAAGTAGAACGGATTGGATTGTCACCGAAACGCAAGTGAGAACAAGTGAAACCGCCCGACTTCTTAGAGTCATAAGAGAAGTAAGCCTGGCAGTGTTTGTCAGTGTTGTCACCGATAATCTTTACAGAGTTCTTGTTAGCACCTACTGTACCGTCAGCACCCAAACCGTAGAATTTAGCTTCGAACATACCTTCGCCGCCTAAAGCGATTTCTTCTTTTTGAGGAAGAGAAGTGAAAGTAACGTCGTCTACGATACCGATAGTGAAGTGGTTCTTCGGCATTGGCATAGCCAAGTTTTCGAATACTGAAAGGATTTGAGCAGGAGTAGTATCTTTTGAACCCAAACCGTAGCGACCGCCAACGATAACCGGAGCATTTTCTGCACCGTAGAAGCAGTCTTTAACGTCAAGGTAAAGAGGTTCGCCGTTAGCACCCGGTTCTTTAGTACGGTCAAGAACTGCGATAGTTTTAGCAGTCTTAGGTACAGCAGCCAAGAAGTGTTTAGCAGAGAACGGACGATATAGGTGTACGGCAACCATACCCACTTTTTCGCCGTTTGCTACCAGGTAGTCGATAGCTTCGCGGGCAGCTTCTGTTACAGAACCCATAGCGATAATTACGCGTTCTGCATCTTCTGCACCATAGTAATCGAACAAACCGTATTTACGACCTGTGATCTTAGAAATTTCATTCATGTATTCTTCTACGATAGCAGGAACTGCTTCATAGTAGTTGTTGCATGATTCACGATGTTGGAAGAAATGGTCAGGATTTTCAGCCATACCACGAGCTACCGGTTTCATCGGGTTCAGTGCGCGGGCACGGAATTCAGCCAAAGCTTCCTGGTCGATCAGCGGAGCAAGATCATCATTTTCCAACATTTCAATCTTTTGGATTTCGTGAGATGTACGGAAACCATCGAAGAAGTTCATGAACGGAACGCGAGATTTGATGGTAGCCAAGTGAGCAACACCAGCCAAATCCATAACTTCCTGTACAGAGCCTTCAGCCAACATAGCAAAGCCAGTCTGACGAGCTGACATTACGTCTTGGTGGTCACCGAAGATACACAATGCGTGAGAAGCCAATGTACGAGCAGACACATGGAATACGCAAGGCAAGAACTCACCGGCAATTTTGTACATGTTAGGGATCATCAGGAGAAGACCCTGGGAAGCAGTGTAAGTAGTAGTCAACGCACCAGCCTGAAGAGAACCGTGAACTGCACCGGCAGCACCACCTTCAGATTGCATTTCCTGTACTAATACTGTTTCGCCGAAGATGTTCTTACGTCCTGCGGCAGCCCATTCGTCTACGTACTCAGCCATAGTCGAAGAAGGAGTGATGGGGTAGATAGCTGCTACTTCAGAGAACATATACGAGATATGCGCTGCAGCTTGGTTACCATCACAAGTGATGAATTTCTTCTGTTTAGTCATAACTAAATTAAATATTTAAGTAAATAAATCTTTTAATATAAAAAGCCGAACATCCAGAGAGGTATCTGGTTGCCCCGACCTATTTCAGCCTTATGCAACGCGTACGTTACATTCGGATTGTTCTTGATCTTTGCGCCTTCCTGGCAAATTTTGAACGGCATTACTTCGTCTACCATAAAAGAGACGTTTTTATCTCCTTTATGTACCTTATGGTCTTTCCATAAAGAATTTGCAAAGAATGTGTCGAGCACATCCTGCTCTTCCACTTTCACCGGATAGATGGAATACATCAGGTTGGAGTTGTGCATCATTATCTTTGAAGGTTTTTTAGGGAATTCTTCCCCTTTCGGATAAACCAGATTAATGAGTCGCGCATCTGCCAGATACTTGATATAGTTCATCACCGTGGCGCGAGATGTCTGTATGTCGCTTGCCAGTTGGCTCACATTTGGAGCTTTCGGCCCGTCGACAGCGAGCAAATATAGCAATTTTTTTATCTTTGAAAGATATTTCAGTTCAATTTGTTTGATGAGAAGTATATCTACTTCCACCATCATGTTCATCGTTTTCAGCAGATTCTCCGAAAAGTTACGTTTTTCAAGGAAGAACGGATAGAATCCGTGGTGCAGATAATCCTGAAAATAATCCAACGGACGGACTTTGGAGAGTACTCCTTTGGCAATCTGTTCGTGAGTGCTAAGAATTTCTTCGAGGCTATATGCCCTGAATTTCATGCCTGTTTGCAAGTTTAGGAATTCACGGAAAGAGAATCCACGCAGGTTATAGCTCTTGGCGATATCACGTAATTCAAGATTTTCTTCTTTCAGTCGCATCACGGACGAGCCGGTGAAGACAATTTTCAGGTTAGGAAAACGGTCGTAACACATGCGTAACTCTTTGCTCCATTCCGGATGTTTGAACACCTGGTCGATCAACAATACTTTTCCGCCACGTTTCTGAAATTCGTTGGCGAAGTCTACAATGCTGTGGCCCGAGAAATAGAAGTTGTTCATGTTGATGAACAGACAGGAACGGTCGTTCCCGAATTTCTCTTTGGCGTATTGGAGAAGGAAAGTGGTTTTTCCTACGCCACGTGTCCCTTTGATACCAATCAGGCGGTCGCTCCAGTCGATCTCGTCCATAAGATCGCGGCGAACGGGGGCATTGGTGTGCTCAACGAGGTAGGCGTGTGTGCGGTAGAATGATTCCATTTCAGTTCTTTGTTTTTCGGGTGGCAAATATACTGCTTTTTTTAGGATTTGCAAAGTAGAGATGGCAAAATTGTGTGTTTAATTCCAACTTTCTGTTTATTGTAGTCATTCCTGACTATTTCCTGTATATATTTGCAGAATAAAGTTTTGAATTCATTTGAAATGACAAAAAAGGCTCTTTATATATTCAATCCGGAACATGACTTGGCGTTGGCCAGCGGTGAAACTAATTATATGGCTCCAGCTTCGGCCAGACGTATGGCTTCCGAGTTGGCTTTGCTTCCGATGTGGTATGCAGAGGAGGGGAGTGCTGTATTAGCTTCTTCCGCTTATAATCTGGATTATTTGAAGCAAATGCAGGAATTGCTGGGAGTTTCGATTCATTTGATGACTGAACCGGAACTTGCTGTCGGACCGGATTTGGATATTCGTCCTTGGGGGTGGGATGTAGCTTTGCGGAAACGGCTTTTAGGGCTGGGCGTGGACGAAGCCCTGCTTCCTTCTATGGAGCAATTAAACGGTTTGCGGGAATACTCCCATCGTTCTAAAGCCGTCTCGTTACTTCCGGAATTACAACTGAATGAATATTTCTGCGGAGAATCTTATTATTTGAAGGCACTGGAAGAATGGAAAACTTTTGTGGAAGAGCGGGAATGCTGCCTGTTGAAAGCTCCGCTTTCGGGAAGCGGTAAAGGCTTGAACTGGTGTAAAGGCATATTTACTCCTTTTATTTCCGGTTGGTGTACGCGTGTGGCTGCTTCGCAGGGTGGAATCATTGCGGAACCTATATATAATAAGGTAGAGGATTTTGCCATGGAGTTTTATTCCGATGGTACAGGTGAAGTGACATTTATGGGATATTCCCTCTTCCATACCGGAAAGAGTGGGATGTATGAAGGGAATCGTTTGCTTTCTAATGAGGCAATCTGGAAACAACTTTCGCAATATGTCCCTTCAAAGGTTCTGACGGATTTGGAGAACTGCTTGAAATATAGGCTTTCTGCGTTGGTAGGAACCGTTTATAAAGGTTATCTTGGAGTTGATATGATGATTTGTCGGTTTCCGGAAAATGAAAAGCCGGTTTTTCGGATTCATCCCTGTGTGGAAATCAATCTGCGCATGAATATGGGAGTTGTTGCGCGTTTTTTATATGACCATTATGTACATCCAGGTTCAATAGGGCGTTTTGTGATTGATTATCATCCTTCGGAAGGTGAAGCCTTGCAGGAACATGAACGAATGTCCGCAACTTATCCGTTGAAAATCAGGGAAGGTAGAGTGTACTCCGGTTATTTACCTTTGGTTCCTGTTCATAGGAGAAGTTGTTATCGGGCGTGGATATGGGTAACTCCTGATAATATTTAACTTTATCTGTTCACACCAGCCAGCGACTGATATTGCGTTTTTCCGCACTGAACTCTACCCCGATCTTTATCACTTCACGTCCGTCTGCCTGATACGGTATCAGATAGCCTTTATCGTCGATCTGCTTCAATGCCGCTTCTGCCGTGTCATGCAGCTTGAATTCGAAGACATAGATATATTTAGGTGTTTTCACTACGGCATCTGCACGACCGCGGGCGCTGCGTACTTCGGCATCGGTGAACTGTCCCATAAGTTTGAAGACAATATAGAAAACCACTTGGTAGTGACGCTCTGTCTGCTCGTTCAATTCGTAGTTGAAATCGGCAAAGAAGGCTTGCAGGCGGGTGAGAAAGGCATCGTAGTCTCCCGAACGAAGTTCTTGTACAAACTTGCCGATGTAAAATCCTTGGTCACTGTTTCTCACTCCGGTGTAAAATGGAACCAGGAAATTAATGAAGCCGTAGCGGACTTCATCATTAGGAAATTGCAATAGATAGTTACCAAATTCCCTATCGAAATCTTTTATCGTCAGATAGCCACTTTGGTAAATTAACGGAATCGGATTATTGGAATCTACACGATATTCGGAGAACATGGAAGACGGTGCTTCGATCCCGTCAAGCAAAGTACGCAGGTCGTATTCGGTTTCTTGCAGCATCTCGACGAGGAAAGTCGGTGTGCCGGTCTGGAACCAGTAATTGTCGAACACTTTTGATTTCAGGACATTCAGTACACTGAACGGGTTGAAGATACCTACTGAATTAATGCAAAAATGATAGCCATCGTAGAGACGTGTCATTCGTTGTACCGCGTCATCATAAGAAATGGAATTATTGGCTGCCAGTATCTTGATTTCCGGCTGGAAGGTATCCAATAATTCTTGAAGAGTGATGCCGCAAAGGGTTCCGTAATCGGGCCATAAAGTGATGTCCTGCAATTGGTTGAGGTCACTGAATACACTTACTTGTGAGAATTTCGTTACTCCTGTGAGGAAGACGAAACGTAGGTAGCGGTCGGCACTTTTCAATACTCCGTAAAAGGCTTTCAGAGTTTTACGGTATTCATCCAGTAAGACATCATTGCCTAAAGCTTGCAATAGAGGTTTGTCGTATTCGTCTACCAGAACTACGACGCTGCTACCGGTTTGTTCGTAGGCACGACGGATGACGCCGGAGAAACGACCGGAAAGAGTGTTCTCGTCTATTCCTTTGCCATATTGGATTTCCCATAAGGTGAGTTGACGGCTGAGGATATCATAAAGTCTTTCTGGGGAATCGTACTTCTCGGCATTTAAATCCAGATGCAGCACAGGATGCTTTTCCCATTTCGTTTCCAGTTTTTCAATGGCAAGCCCTTCGAAGAGTTCTTTCTTTCCTTCAAAGTAGGCTTCAAAGGTAGAGAGAAGAAGACTTTTACCAAAACGGCGTGGACGGCTCAGGAAGTATGGAGTAGATGTATAAGCTATTTTCCATACAAGCTCTGTTTTATCTACATATAGATAATCGCCCTTACGAAGTTTCTCAAAGGTCTGTATCCCGATAGGGAGTTTACGAAGCAGGTCATTCATTGTTATTTTCCTTTTAGTGGTTCAAAGATAATCATTATTTTCGTAATATTTCGTTTTCAATATCTCAAAGAACGGGCGTTATAATTTTGTTTAACTGGAAAATTATCATTTAGCTCATTCTTGCACGGTTTTCACCACAGAGGACACGGAGGACACAGAGGTGAATTTGTTTTATGACTTACGGTTGTGACCCTAATTTTAATGCGTAATCCTCCTCTATAAAGTTGAAAAAACATGAAAACATCTGCCACCTGCAACCAAACGCATGTAATACAGTAGTTAATAAGTAGTTGGAGCGTTGCAGATACCTGCGACAGATAGGTTGCAGATAAAGTATCTGCAACACAGTATAAACCTTACATAAACTAATTCTCCATGAGTGCAAAAGTTTATTGTATACATTAACTTCCCGTTTCCAGGCGGGGAACTGTCGTTTCCGGCATTAGAAATTACAGTTTCCACGGCAGGAAACGAGAGTTTCTAAGGCGGGACACTACAGTTTCTAGGTAAGGATACTGTCGTTTCCCCGTAGAGACACTGTCATTTCTCCATAGAGTGATCCCAATTATCCCATAGCTTTGCATAAAGGAATCAAGGCTTTTTCTTTGATTATATAACGTGTTGCAGATACTTTATCTGCAACCTATCTGCCACAGGTATCTGCCACGTTCTAACTACTTATTAACTACTGTATTACATGCGTTTGGTTGCAGGTGGCAGATGTTTTTATGTTTTTCAACTTTATAGTAGGAAAAACTTTCGTTCATTTCTGCACCGTTTCATTCTTTTTTATACTGTTTTGAAACAAATAAGTCGATTCTAAATACTTGGTTTACTGCTGGACCGTTTGCTCCTGTGTCGCTGTACTTTCATTTCCATAGCGGTCAATAGCCGTCACTGCGAAGTGCTTTTTTGCATTCCAAGGCAGGATAGGGGCATATACGTAACTCGTCTCTCGAATATTTTGTGCAACGATATTTTCTGGTCGGTTGATATCTACCGGATAATCATTAGAAGCATAAATAACATACATAGGCTTGTTACGCTGGTCATTGTCAGTAGCCGCTTGCCAGGTTAATTCCGTATATCCATTATCAATATGAGTAACTTTCAGTGCAGAAGGAGCCGTAGGCGGAACATTGTCCAGCCAAGGCATCGGGGGGTGTAAAGCAGGGTATGCATAAAAATTCTCAGATAATTCATCATAAATCCCCTGCGTGTTCTCCATCAGGTATTTCACCCGGTAATGCCCTTCACCCGCCATTTTCTGCTTGCGGATAAAGTTCATCTGACGATCTATTTCGTCGCGTGTCCATTTACCTTCATCGGGATGGAGAAAATAAATGCCGAGTCCCGGAATCACCTGCCGTCCGTTGCTCTGTTCCTGCCAGTCGAGGGCGAAAGGGTAGAAATTGTTTCCCTGGAAATACATCATCGGATAAATCTGATCCATAATACCTTCTCCCATCCAACCTTGCGGGTCCTGATAAACGGTAAAGAAAGCATTCCATCCACGGGAGGGGTAACGAGAAGTATCACGGTATTTACCTACCGGGCAGGTACTAACTTTCACCCAAGGTTTCATAGCTTTTATACCTTTATATATATAACGTACAATTTCGGAGATATTATCCCGGCGCCACTGATCCAGTGTGCGTCCTTTATTGTATCGTCGGAAATCATATTTATCAGGAAAAAGAGGAGCATTCTCCGGATAACGCAGATAGTCGAAATGCACTCCGTCTACATCATAACCGCTAACGACTTCCCGCACCAGTTTCATCAAGTACTCCTTCGTTGCCGGATGTCCCGGGTTGAGGAAATATTCGCGCTTGTAAGGAACGCATATTTCTTTCATCCGCTTGGTGACAGACTGACTGCCGAGCGAAGCAACATGCTTCTTATTCCCTAGTGGGATAGTTACCATCCAGGCATGACATTCCATCCCTCGCTTATGACATTCTTCAACGGCAAAAGCCAGTGGATCATATCCCGGATTTCCTCCTGTCTTTCCGGTCAGGATCGAATTGAAAGGTTCGATTGCCGAAGGATATAATACATCTCCACGAGTACGGGTTTGAAATAGGATAGTGTTGAAGTTGGCAGCCTTCAACTTATCAAGAATATCTATTAACTCTTCTTTCTGCTTGCGGATTGTTTGAGGGGTTGTTGCACGTGTGCGAGGCCAATCCAGTCCGTACACCGCTGTCACCCATGCGGCACGAACTTCGTGCTTGGGTTGCGCAACAATTGAGAGGAAAGGAAACAAAAGTGAAAGAATGAAAATAGTATAGCGCATATCCTTTATTTTTTGTTTTAAATCCCTGCAAAGTTAGTAAAAGTGTCGGTATTGTTGGGCTGTTTCGTGAGATTATGTTACATTTGCCAAGTTAAAAAACGACACGCTATGATTACATTTACTCTATGCCTGCTGGCGTTGATAGTAGGCTATTTTACGTATGGACGCCTCATGGAACGCGTCTTTGGTCCTGACGACCGTAAAACACCGGCTCTTACCAAGGCGGATGGAGTGGACTATATTCCATTGCCTACCTGGAAGATTTTCATGATTCAATTTCTTAATATTGCCGGATTAGGTCCTATTTTCGGGGCAATCATGGGAGCGAAATTTGGTAGCTCTTCATACTTGTGGATTGTGCTGGGAAGTATTTTTGCGGGGGCAGTGCATGATTATTTTGCCGGAATGCTTTCTTTGCGTAATGGAGGTGAAAGCCTGCCGGAAATAATAGGTCGTTATTTGGGACTGACTACCAAGCAGGTGATGAGAGGATTCACTGTCATTTTAATGATTCTGGTGGGTTCGGTTTTTGTTGCAGGTCCTGCCGGATTGTTGGCAAAACTCACTCCGGAAAGTTTGGATGCTACGTTTTGGATTATCGTTGTATTTGCATATTATATTCTGGCTACTTTGCTGCCTGTTGATAAAATAATTGGTAAAATCTACCCGTTGTTTGCGGTTGCCTTGTTGTTTATGGCAGTAGGCATTTTGGTGATGCTCTACGTTAACCATCCGGCTTTGCCGGAGTTATGGGACGGATTGCAAAATACTAACCCGGAAGCGAGCGAACTTCCTATCTTCCCGATTATGTTTGTGAGTATTGCTTGTGGTGCCATTTCAGGTTTCCATGCTACGCAAAGCCCATTGATGGCCCGTTGTATGACTTCGGAACGGCATGGACGTCCGGTATTTTACGGTGCAATGATTACCGAGGGCATTGTTGCTCTTATTTGGGCTGCTGCCGCTACTTATTTTTTCCATGAAAACGGAATGGAAGAAAGCAATGCTTCTGTTATCGTTGATGCCATCACAAAAGAATGGTTAGGGGCAATCGGCGGAGTACTCGCTATTTTGGGGGTGATTGCCGCTCCGATAACTTCGGGTGATACGGCTTTCCGTTCGGCACGTCTGATTGTGGCAGACTTCCTGGGGATGGAACAAAAAAGTATGCGCCGTCGTTTGTACATTTGTATTCCGATGTTTGTACTAGCTATTGGTTTGCTTTTGTATAGTTTGCGTGATGCAAACGGATTTAATATGATATGGCGTTATTTTGCCTGGGCAAATCAGACATTGGCTGTGTTTACCTTGTGGGCTATAACAGTTTTTCTGGCGGTATCCAAGAAACCTTATATCATTACTTTGGTACCGGCACTGTTTATGACATGTGTATGTTCTACTTATATATGTATTGCTCCTGAAGGATTAGGACTCTCGCATACAGTCTCCTATGGCGTTGGTATAGCGTGTGTAATGGTTGCGACTGTTTGGTTCTATATCTGGATAAATAAGCAAAAAACAAGAAAATTATCAGAATGAAGAAAATAAGAAAATCAACAGGAGTGGCGCTTGCATTCCTTATTTATGTATCTGTAACAGCGGCTTATTTGTTGCCTCGTAATACGGAAGTCAGCCTGACAGAGAAAATAATTACGGTGGCAGTTTCTTATGTCATCGTCCTCCTTCTTTGGCTGGTGCTTCGGAAAAAGGAACAAATGCGCGAACGCCGCAAAAAAGACGAACAATCTATTCACTTAAAAAAGTAAGTTTATGAAGAAATTAGCTTTGGCTCTTTGCTTATTGGCAGTCTCTTTTACTGCACAAGCGCAATTTGAGAAAGGAACTACGATTATTAATCCTTCATTGTCGGGGTTGGACTTTTCGTATAGTAAAAACGATAAAGCAAAGTTTGGAGTTGGTGCACAGGTCGGTACATTCTTTGCCGAGGGTATTGCCTTGATGGTAAATGCCGGAGCCGACTGGTCGAAACCGGTAGATGAGTATACACTGGGCACAGGAGTACGCTTCTACTTCAATAAAACCGGTATCTATCTGGGTGGTGGACTCGACTGGAACCGCTTCCGTTGGAGTGGTGGAAAACATCAGACAGACTGGGGACTGGGTATCGAAGCCGGATACGCTTACTTTCTTTCGCGTACGGTAACCATTGAACCTGCCGTTTATTATAAATGGCGTTTCAATGATGGAGATATGTCACGTTTCGGTGTGAAGATTGGATTCGGTTTCTACTTGTAAGAGAGATTGATTTTTTTCATATATTAAGCCCTTGCAGATATAGAATTTCTGCAAGGGCTTAATTACATAAATGTATTATTATAGTTTTGACGATTGCTTATCCTAGTTTTTCTTTCAGAAACTGCCCTGTATAGCTTGCTCCGCAGGCAGCAACTTCTTCCGGGGTACCCACTGCTACGATATTTCCGCCTTTATCTCCACCTTCCGGTCCGAGATCGATTACATAATCGGCACATTTGATGACGTCCATGTTATGCTCGATGATAACGATGCTGTGTCCCCGGCGAATCAATGCGTCGAAAGCATCCAGCAGTTTGCGGATATCATGAAAGTGTAATCCTGTAGTCGGTTCGTCAAAGATAAACATCGTTGGGTCAGCTTTCTCCTGACTTAAATAAAATGCGAGTTTGACACGTTGGTTTTCACCACCGGAAAGGGTAGAAGAAGCCTGTCCTAATTTGATATATCCCAGTCCTACATCCTGCAAAGGAAGCAACTTCTTCACAATTTTCTTCTGTCCATGTTCGTTGAAGAACTCAATCGCTTGGTTGACGGTCATCTCCAATACATCGTAGATACTTTTATCGTTGAATTTCACTTCCAGCGTGTCGGATTTGAAGCGTTTTCCATGACAAGATTCACACTCCAATACCAAGTCTGCCATAAATTGCATTTCTACAGTAATGGTTCCTTCTCCTTTACACTCTTCGCAACGTCCGCCTTCGCTATTGAAACTGAAGAATCCGGGGGTATATCCCATTTGTTTCGCCAAAGGCTGTTCGGACCATAGTTTGCGGATTTCGTCGTAAGCCTTGATGTAAGTCACCGGATTTGAGCGCGATGATTTGCCAATCGGGTTCTGGTCTACAAATTCTACATTCCGCAGGTCACGCAAACTTCCTCCGATTGAAGTGAATTCTCCCGGTCGGTCACTACATTCGTCTAATTCACGTTTCAATGCCCGGAAGAAAATATCTCTTACCAATGTACTCTTCCCGGAACCGGAAACACCCGTAACAACTGTCATTACATTGAGAGGGATACGTACGTTTACTCCTTTCAGATTATTCTCACGTGCGCCTTTCAATTCTATATAGTTATTCCATGGCCGGCGATGCTTCGGAACGGGTATTTCATCTTCTCCTAAAAGATAACGTACCGTATAACTGTTGCTTCCCTTCTTTAAATCCTTCATATCTCCCTGGTAGACAACTTCTCCACCTAGGCGTCCGGCATTGGGACCTATGTCGATAATGTAATCGGCTGCACGGATAATTTCTTCATCGTGCTCTACCACCACTACCGTATTTCCTAATTGTTGCAGTTGACGCAACACATGGAGCAGACGGTCTGTGTCACGGCTATGCAGTCCGATGCTTGGCTCGTCGAGAATATAAAGACTACCCACAAGGCTACTTCCCAGCGAGGTTGCCAGATTGATACGCTGGCTTTCTCCACCCGATAAGGAATTACTAAGTCGGTTCAACGTCAGATAGCCCAAACCTACATCGATTAAAAAGCGAATTCGGCTATTTATTTCAATCAGGATACGTCGGGACACATTGCTGTCGTGCTCATCCAGTTCCAGATGGTCGAAGAATTGCTTCAGTTCTGTGATAGGCAAATCCACCAGTTCGGAAATATTCTTTCCGCCCACCCGTACATATCCGGCTTCCGGTTTCAGGCGGGTGCCGTGGCATTTCGGGCAAAGCGTCTTTCCCCGGTAACGCGCCAACATCACCCGGTATTGTATCTTATATTGATTCTCTTCCAGCATCTTGAAAAAATCATTGATGCCGTGGAAATATTGGTTGCCCTCCCAAAGTAACCTGCGTTGCGCGTCTGTCAACTCATAATAAGGAGTGAAAATGGGGAAGTCGAATTTCTCCGCATTATGAATTAATTCTTCTTTCCATTCGCCCATCTTTTCGCCACGCCAGCATACGATAGCTCCTTCATACACCGATAATGAACGATCCGGAACGACTAAGTGCTCGTCGATGCCGATTACTTTGCCGAATCCTTCGCACGCCGGACAAGCGCCGATAGGCGAGTTGAATGAAAACATCTGGTCGTTCGGTTCTTCAAAGATGATGCCGTCCGCTTCGAATTTAGTGCTGAAAGTATGAAGTTTCGTAGTTCCATCCGATAGAAAAAAACGCAGCATACAGGTTCCGTCGCCTTCATACATGGCTGTTTCGGCAGAATCAGTCAGTCGGCTGATGGCGTCCTTGCTGGTGGCAACCGCCATACGGTCGACCAGCAGATAGACTTCATCACCTGCCACAGGCGTATATTCATCGATTCGTTTCATTTCACCGTTCACTTCGATACGGTTGAATCCTTGTTTCAGGTCTATCTCCAATTGCTGTTGTAATGTGCGGTCTTCACGCAGGCGGATAGGCGTCAGTACCGTATATCTTGTGCCTTCCGGATAAGAAAGCATACAGTTGACGATGTCCTCTGTGGAGTGCTTCTTCACTTCCTGCCCGCTGATGGGACTATACGTTTTCCCCACCCGTGAATATAACAGGCGTAGATATTCGTAAATTTCAGTCGAGGTGCCCACGGTGGAACGGGGATTACGGCTGTTTACTTTTTGTTCGATGGCAATGGCGGGAGGAATCCCTTTGATAAAGTCACACTCCGGTTTGCTCATTCTCCCCAGGAACTGACGCGCGTAGCTGCTTAAGCTTTCTACGTAGCGGCGTTGTCCCTCTGCATAAAGGGTATCAAAAGCAAGTGATGATTTTCCCGAACCCGACAATCCGGTGATAACAACAAGTTTGTTGCGGGGAATATCTACATCGATGTTTTTGAGGTTGTTGACTCGTGCGCCTTTGATCGAAATATAGTTGTTTTCTGACATAAAATACTCCTTTTTTATGGTAGTCGGCAAAGTTAGCGAATTTATCGAGAGTTTGTATTATCTTTGCGTCACATTATTACGATTTAAGAATATTATGAAGCTGAAAAACTATCTTTTACTTTTAGCTCTTCTTCTGGTGGTAGGAGTGAGGGCACAGGTGCCATCAGGCAATAAATATCCTAAACGTGAATTCCGTGGAGCGTGGATACAAGCTGTTAACGGTCAGTTTCGTGGCATTCCCACAGAGAGGCTGAAACAAATATTGATTAGTCAGTTGAACTCTCTTCAGGAAGCTGGTATTAACGCAATCATCTTTCAGGTACGCCCTGAAGCGGATGCATTATATGCTTCCCAGCATGAACCGTGGAGTCGTTTTCTGACAGGAACGCAAGGTCAGATGCCTTCTCCTATGTGGGATCCGATGCAGTTTATGATTGAAGAATGTCAGAAACGGAATATGGAGTTTCATGCCTGGATCAATCCTTACCGTGTGAAGACCTCATTAAAAAATAAGTTGGCGCCGGAGCATATTTATCACCAGCATCCGGAATGGTTTGTTACTTATGGCGATCAGCTATATTTCGATCCGGCACTTCCCGAAAGCCGGGAGCATATCTGTAAAATTGTGACCGATATTGTGTCTCGTTATGATGTAGATGCTATTCACATGGATGATTATTTCTATCCTTATCCGGTTAATGGATTGGATTTTCCGGATGATGCAAGTTTCGCCCGTTATGGTGGAGGTTTCACCAATAAGGCAGATTGGCGTCGTAGTAATGTGAATGTGTTGATAAAGAAGCTTCACGAAACGATTCGTGGCATCAAGCCTTGGGTGAAGTTTGGTATCAGTCCGTTCGGTATTTATCGTAATCAGAAGAGCGATCCATTGGGAAGCAACACCAATGGTTTGCAGAACTATGATGATCTTTATGCCGATGTACTCCTTTGGGCACGTGAAGGATGGATTGATTATAATATTCCGCAAATTTACTGGGAGATTGGCCACAAAGCTGCCGACTATGAGACACTGGTGAAATGGTGGGCTACTCATTCGGAAAACCGGCCGTTGTTCATTGGTCAGTCGGTGCCAAAGACAGTTCAGTTTGCCGATCCGCAGAATTCTTCTATCAATCAGCTTCCCCGCAAGATGGCTTTGCAACGTGCTTACCAAACAATCGGAGGTAGCTGTCAATGGTATGCAGCAGCTGTTGTTGAGAACCAGGGTAGATATCGCGATGCTTTAATCAGTGAATATCATAAATATCCTGCTTTGATTCCAGTCTTTGATTTTATGGATGATAAAGCTCCGGGCAAGGTACGTAAAATGAAAAAGGTATGGACGGAAGATGGCTATATCCTTTTTTGGACAGCTCCGAAAGCTGATACAGAGATGGATAAGGCAGTTCAATATGTAGTCTATCGTTTTGACAGTAAAGAAAAGGTGAATTTGGACGATCCTTCTCATATTGTAGCTATCACGCGCAATCCATTCTATAGACTTCCTTATGAAACAGGAAAAACAAAATGCCGTTATGTAGTGACAGCTTTAGATCGTTTACATAATGAATCGAAATCCGTAAGTAAGAAGTTAAAACTGTAAAGGTATAGAATAAACAACGATAAAACGGTGAACACTCTGCTGAATGATAACGCAGTTTATTCACCGTTTTTTTGTTTACTGTTTTTTTGTTTACTGTTCAGCCGCTCGTTATTAATAGAGCAGCAAACCTGCAATACCACAGGCGATAATCATTAATATCGGATTGGCTTTATATTTTCTTGTTCCGATGAATGCAATCAGAAAGATAATGATACTGATAACGAATGAATAAGTATCTTCCGTAGGCGAACCGAAGTTTTCTGCGTTCATTAATACCAACGCGGCGGAGGCGAGTAATCCGACTACTGCCGGGCGTAATCCATTAAAAATAGATTCTACTATCGGATGTTTCTGGTATTTTAGGAAGAATTTACTGATGGTCAACATCAAGATGAAAGAGGGAAGGACTACGGCAAAGGTAGCAATGATGGAACCCCATACGCTACCCGTAGAAGTAAACCCTACATAAGTAGCTGCGTTGATACCAATAGGTCCTGGAGTCATTTGGCTGATTGCGACAATATCCGTGAACTCCTGCGAACTCACCCATCCATAGCGGGTTACCACTTCGCCTTGAATCATGGAAAGCATGGCATAACCGCCACCGAAGCCAAAGAGCCCGATCTTGAAAAATGTATAGAATAACTGTAGGTAAATCATGTGATTAATAATTTATTATATAATAATTTTAGGCATGGATTACACGGATTTCCCGGCTTTTAGAATTATGAATCTGTAAAACAACAGCGTTAATCCGCGCCTTCTCAACTCTCCATTCTCAACTCTCAACTTTTCTAAATTTCCCCCACAGGAAACCTCCTACACCGGCCGCAATAATAATCCAGATAGGGGAGAAGCCCAACAGCCAGATTAATATTGCCGAGACAACAGGAATCCACAGATTGTAGCGGTTGATTTTTGCGGATCGTCCCATGGTAAAGGTCGGCGCCGCGATGAGTGCCACCACTGCCGGGCGAATTCCTTTAAAAATACGTTCCACTATCGGATTGTCTTTGAAACTATGAAAGAACAGGGCGATAGCCAATATAATAATGAAAGACGGCAAAATTGTTCCCAATGCTGTGATAATACTTCCCCGGATTCCACGCAGCTTATATCCTATAAAGATAGAAATATTGACTGCCAAAATTCCCGGTGCGGATTGGGAGATAGCCAGCAGATCGATAAAATCTTCCTGCGCAATCCATTTCCGTTTGGTGACAATTTCATTTTCAATCAGTGGCACCATTGCATATCCTCCTCCAATAGTAAAGGCGCCTATTTTAAAAAAGATTCCAAATGCTTCGAGATAAATGTTCATTCTTTCTTTTCTCCTCCTTCCTTACTAACTGCTTTTTTCTCTTTGCCATATTGACTGGGACTTACATTATAATGCTTCTTAAATACTTCGCGGAAGTACTTGGCGTCACTGAATCCCGTCATTTCTGCAATTTCTGTTATGCTATGTGTGTCTTCTTTTAGTAATTGTACGGCACGTTTCAGACGAATCAGCCGGATATAATCTCCCGGTGCCTGATCGGTTAATGCCCTTAATTTATTGTAAAAACTTGTGCGACTCATTCCCATCAGGCTGCATAATACATCTACCGTGAGAGCAGGATTGTCAATGTTATCTTCCACGTTCTTTTTGACGTTTGCTATGAATTTCCAGTCAATGTCTTGCGAACAGTTGATGCAGTCTTCATCATTTTCCTCATCATTCAGATCTAAATTTGCGAATTTGCTGCGCAATAGTGCACGGTTAGCCAGCAGATTGGCAACATTAGCTTTCAATATACCAATATTGAATGGCTTCACAACGTATTCATCCGCACCAATCTGAAGTCCCGAGAGAATATCTTTCTCATTATTCAAAGCAGTCAGCAGGATAACAGGAATGTGGGAGGTTTCGATATTATTCTTGATAGCTTGGCATAATTCATCCCCCCGCATTTCAGGCATCATAATGTCTGAAATAACCAGCTCTGGTTTGTACTCGGGAATAATCGTCAATGCTTCTTTTCCATTGGAGCAAACCTGTACGAAATACTCCTCGGATAACGTTTGCGACAGATAGTTGCGCAACTCATCATTATCTTCCACAATCAAGATGCGACGATGATTAATGTTCTCTTTCTTTTGTGCATTTTCGTAAATTTCAGGTGATGGAGGCGGAACGTTATCAATCGTATTTTCTATACGCTGTTTGCTCGGAGTTGCCAGATGTGCTTTCCGGAAGCGCTTGCTGTCTTTAGGGAATGTTATTTTGATAACCGATCCCTGGTTTTCGATGCTTGACAGATTAATCTTTCCTTTATGCAGGCGGACTAGCTTCCATACAAGCATCAGTCCGATACCACTTCCTGTTACTTTGGAATTAATAGCATTGCTGCCACGGAAATGAAGTTTGAACAATTTCTTTTGTTCATTGGCCGGGATGCCGATTCCTGTGTCTCTGACTTCCACGCTCCATGAGTCAGATGTTTCTGAAACGAAAACCTGTACATTTCCATTTTCCGGAGTATATTTCAGTGCGTTCGAAATGATGTTCTTAAAGATAGATTCCATCTTTTCTTTATCAAACCATACGTTCATATACCTGAAATTACTTTCATAAGTGAAGTTGATATGTTTGATGTTGGCGTACTGCTGGAACGCGTTGAATATTTCATTCATAAACGTGTTTAGCTCATGCTCTGAAATATATAATTCGGAAGAATATACGTCCGCTCTTTCAAAGTTGATAAGATTGGTGGTAAGACGTAATAGGGCATTTACGTTTCGTAATGCCGTATTCATGTTCGAAATACCTTCTTTACTCAACTCCTCTTTCTCGCGTAGTTCTTCCAAAGGTGCTTTGATAAGCGTCAATGGGGTACGGATATCATGTGCCGTATTGATAAAGAAGTGTATTTTCTCATCGGAGACTTTGCGTTGCTTCCTCAAAATCAGTATACGCAATAGGACGATGGCAATGAGACAAAGGATAGCTGTATAAACCAGCATGGCCCAGAATGTCAGCCAGAAAGGTTGGGCTATGATAATATCCATACTTCTTTCTTCAAGCATGATGCGTTTGTCTTCATTGGAGATGGCACGTACCCTTAGCGTATATTTGCCCGGGGCAAGATTGGTGTAACGAATCGTGTTCTCTGTTCCGGGTTTGCTCCATTTATCATAGAAACCTTCTAGCCTCCAAGAGTAAAGAATATTGGAAGGATAGTCATAGTTGATGGAAGAAACCTGCAAAGAGAATCTGTTTTGATTGTATTTTAACTTTAGTACCTTTGTATCATTGATGCTTGCTTTCAACGGAGAATCCTCATCACCCGGATAGATTGTTTGATAAAAAAGCTTGAAATCGCTGAAAATCATTTTAGAAGAATAACTTCTGGGCAATTTCATATCCTTGTCAAATTCCACTGCTCCGTCAGAACTGCCTAAAATGAATTTATTGTTTTTCCGTAACGTACCTGATAGCGCATTGAAATGGGTGGTCATCAATCCCATATCTTTGGTCCAGTTATAGAATTTTTTCTCATTGGGATAAAAACTTGTCAATCCGCTTTCTGTACTCATGATTATATCTTTGTCCGCATCCGATAATATGGTATAGATATTATTGGATATCAAAGCACAGTTTTCCGTGTGGTAATGAGTGAACAGTTTTTTATTAATATCGTAAATCAATAGTCCCGACCCGCTGGTACCTATATACAATGAACCGTTTTTTGCTTGGTACAGGGAATAGATATAGTTCGACTCTACCGGAAGTTTTATGCGCTCGAATTTTCCGGATTCTTTATCTAAAAGACATAGGCCGGTGGCACTACCGATCCACATACTTTTTTCATCTTTCTCAACGATGGCGGTAATGGAATTTAATCCATCATAAAACCGTACTTCCTGCGTCTTCAGATTAATACGCTTGAGGTTGTAGAATCCTCCCGACCAGATATAACCCTGCATATCTGTACGAATATCACGTATATATTTATCCGGTCGCTTGTTTGTATGAGTGTACAAAGGCGGCATGAAATAGCTGACACTGAACGTTTTCTTATCTATCTGGTAAGCACCGGAAGAGTACCCGCCTGCCCAGATAATTCCGGGAGCCACTTCGCATATAGTAAGAAAGATATGGCTTTTATTACCTTGCGACTCTTCAAAAGCACTAAGCACCGATCGCCATTGTCCGGTCTTTGAATTAAAAAAACTGATGCCATTGTTCGTTGCAAACCATAAATCTCCCTCTCTGTCTTCAATAATGGCATTTACTTGATCGTTGATTAAAGACTGTTTGTTACCGATGGAGTGCTTAATCCATTTGTAGCTCGTATAACGGTTGTTTTGTATCGTGATTCCGATGGGATAATTAGCCAGCCATATCCGTTCTTCATCATCCACAAAAATGTCATTGATACTGTTACCGTTCATGCCACAATTACTGTTATAATCAGCCACAATTTCGGGTACTATTTGATAAGTATCCATATTTATTTTGTGTACTCCTCCGCCATCGGTAGCTATTAATAACTCTTTGTCATTTAGCGGCTTGAACCGTGTGATACTGATATCTTTCAGGTTATAATCCGGTCGTATGACGGATTTGGTATTCATATCATAAACCATAATTCCCCGCAAGAAAGTGCCGATGAATAGTTTCCGAATCTTTTTGTCGAAGTGTAAATCGCTTACTTGGGCTTTCACGCTCTCCAACTTATCGCAATTGATAAGTTTCAATGCGTTGTTTTCTAATTGGGCATAATGAATCCCCATTTCCGTACCGATGAAGAAATGCGATTCGTCTATTTGTTCAATATCAGTGATTTCTTCACTTATATCATTCTTTATATGGGTGACTTGTTTGGTGTCCGTATTATAGAGAAAGATAGTATCTTTATTGCATAGCCAGATGTGTTTGTTCTGGTCGAGCCAGGCATAAGTGACCGGGTCCGGCTGTTCGCTGAAACTTTCCATCGGTAATTTATATACAAGACTGAAGCAGTCGTGAATCTGGTCATACCGGAATACTTTTCCTTTTTTCCCGATTTCCCATAAGACTCCTTCCTGATCAATATAAAGCCAGTTTAGATTTAACAGAGAGTTCACTTCTGCGTCACCATCCATTAACTTATATCGTTTAAACTCTTTTCCATTGTATCGATCAATACCTTCGTGCGTGAGGAACCACATGTATCCGGTTTTATCTTTTTGAATGCAGTAAACCCGCCGGTTACTTAACCCATCCTCCACTCCGAGATATCGATACGTCTGCGCGACACAAATTAGAGGAAACAATAAGATTAGAAAAAGCCATTTTTTCATACAAATAGGACTTTTAAGGGTTATTGAATCTTTTATGAGGGGGAAAGTTTGACAAAATTAAGAAGATTTTTTGATATTACAAAATTTTGATGAAAGATAACAGCGCTCCAAAAATGAAGAAAATAGACTATTTTATAACTATTTGTATATACTGTTTGTTTTCGGTATTTTGGTATCTATCAGAAGTCTTCCGGTAGAATGGAAAGTTCCGTAAAATAAGAGGCTGGCACTATTTAAAGTACCAGCCTCTGTAAAATATGGAAATGATTTATTTCATTTTCGCTTCCACCCACTTGCGGGCATTGACAAACGCTTCTATCCATGGAGTAACCTGATCGCTGTTCTTGCGGTCGGCCGGATAGCAACCGTTCTGCCATGGGAAGATGGAACGTTCCAAGTGAGGCATGATAGCCAAGTGGCGTCCGTCTGCGCTGGCCAGTGCTGCGATAGAATAATCGGAACCGTTCGGATTGCCCGGATATTCATCATAGCTATACTTCGCTACTACATTATATTTATCTTCGTCATATGGCAAAGAGAATTTTCCTTCTCCGTGAGCTACCCAGATACCCAGTTTGCTTCCACTTAAAGAGCCGAACATCACACTGCGGTTAGTCGGGATAGTAAGACCAAGGAAGCGTGATTCGAATTTGTGTGAATTGTTATGTAGCATTTTTCCTTTCTTCTTCAGTTCCGGGTTGATAAGATTGAGTTCCATCATCAGCTGGCAACCGTTGCAGACACCCAATGACAATGTATCTTCGCGTGCATAAAATTTATCCAATGCTTCTTTAGCTTTCGGGTTGAACAGGAATGCGCCTGCCCATCCTTTAGCAGAACCCAGTACATCGGAGTTAGAGAAACCACCGCAGTAAACGATCATGTTTACGTCTTCCAGTGTTTCGCGTCCGCTGATGAGGTCGGTCATTGTAACGTCTTTTACGTCGAAACCTGCCAAATAGAGTGAGTAAGCCATTTCGCGCTCACCGTTTGTACCCTTCTCACGGATGATAGCCGCACGGATACCGCTTGGGGTACGACGATCCGGAGTAATACCGTATTGAGAAAGCTTACCTTTGAATTCCGGCATGAAAGCGAATTCAACAGGTTGCATCTTATAGTTTTCAAAACGTGCTTTTGCGCAACCGTTCATAGATTGTTTGCGGTCGAGCAGGTAAGAAGAAGAATACCATACGTCACGCATATAATCGATACCAAACTGGTAAGTAGCACCGTCTTTAGATACCAAAATGTGGCGTTCGTCAGTCGGTTTACCCAGCTTTATATAGCCTACGCCTGCATCTTCCAGAATCTTCTTCACTTCATCCTTATGCTTGTCGCTGATCTGGATAACGATACCCGGATTTTCAGCAAACAGAATCTTAACGATATCCTGTTCTTTCATCTTGTCGAGGCTGATTTCCATACCGCCTTCTACATTAGAGAAGCACATTTCGAGCAATGTAGTGATCAAACCACCGGCAGAGATATCGTGTCCTGCAAGAATCAATCCTTTGTTGACAAGTTCCTGTACGGCAAGGAAAGCATCACGGAAATATTCGGCATCTTGTACGCAAGGTACTTCGTCACCAACTTTACCCAGAGATTGTGCAAAAGCCGAACCACCCAGTTTCAGTTCATCGAAGCTGAAGTCAATATGATAAAGCGTAGTCTTTTCATTGTTAACCAATACCGGAGATACCACTTTCTTCACGTCGGAAACTTCACCACCGGCAGAAACAATCACAGTTCCCGGAGAAATCACTTTCTCGCCGTTCGGATACTTCTGTGTCATAGATAGAGAGTCTTTTCCGGTAGGAACATTGATCTGCAGCGCGCAACAGAAATCGCTTAAAGCTTTTACAGCTGTGTAAAGACGGGCATCTTCACCTTCTTGAGAGCGGCAAGGCCACATCCAGTTGGCAGACAGTGAAATGCTATCCATACCTTCCGCCATTGGAGCCCAAACAAGATTGGTCAGCGCTTCGGATACAGAAAGAATAGAGCCGGCAGCCGGATCAGCCAATGCTGCTTGCGGAGCATGTCCGATAGAGGTAGCGATACCTTTCTCGCCACGGTAGTCGAGTGCTACGACACCGCAGTCGCTCAACGGCAACTGAAGTTCACCCTGACATTGCTGACGAGCCACTTTGCCTGTTACCGAACGGTCTACCTTGTTTGTCAACCAGTCTTTGCAGGCTACAGCTTCAAGCTGCAATACATTCGTCAGATATTCATGTAGTTTAGACAATTCGTATTTCGGCATTTCATAATGACGTTCTACGGTCTTGTCTACCATATAGGTTTTGGGAGAAGAACCGAACATCTGTTCTACGGCAAGGTCGAACGGACGTACACCGTCAGCCTGTTGGAAAGCGAAACGATGATCACCGGTTGTTTCACCGACTACGTACATTGGAGCGCGTTCGCGTTCGGCAATCTTACGTACATGTTCAATAGCCTCTTCTTTAATCAGCAGACCCATACGTTCCTGACTTTCGTTAGCGATGATTTCTTTGGCAGACAAAGTCTTGTCACCGATAGGCAACTTGCTCATATCGATCAAACCACCACATTCTTCCACGAGTTCGGACAGACAGTTTACGTGTCCGGCAGATCCGTGGTCATGGATAGAAACCACCGGATTCACCTCTTCTTCACAAAGAGCGCGTACTACGTTATTGGCACGTTTTTGCATTTCTGCGTTGGCACGTTGCACGGCATTCAACTCGATGCCACTGCTGTAACGACCGGTATCAACAGAAGATACGGAACCGCCACCCAGTCCGATACGGTAGTTGTCACCACCGATAACCACTACTTTGTTTCCAGCTTCCGGTGTGCCTTTCAGGCAGTCGCGTTGTGTACCGTAACCAACACCACCGGCAAGCATGATTACTTTGTCGTAACCATAAACTTCTTTGTTTTCTGTATGTTCGAAAGTCAGTACCGAACCGCAGATCAGCGGTTGGCCGAACTTGTTACCGAAGTCGGAAGCACCATTGGATGCTTTGATTAGAATCTGTTCCGGAGTCTGGTATAGCCATTTGCGTACCGGAAGAATCTCTTCCCATTCGCGTCCTTCTTCTGTGCGTGGATAAGAAGTCATGTAGACTGCAGTACCCGCAATCGGCCATGAACCTTTACCACCACCCATACGGTCGCGGATTTCACCGCCGGTACCGGTAGAAGCACCATTGAATGGCTCAACAGTAGTAGGGAAGTTATGAGTTTCCGCTTTCAGTGAGATAACACTCTTGATGTCCTTTACTTGGAAGAAATCAGGTTTTGAATGATCTGCCGGAGCAAATTGTTCCACAACCGGACCTTCAGCGAAGGCTACGTTATCTTTATAAGCAGAGATTATTTTATTCGGATTTTCCTGTGTAGTCTTTTTAATCATCTGGAACAGGGAAGATTCCTGCTCTACGCCGTCGATGATAAACGTTCCGCCGAAAATTTTGTGGCGGCAGTGTTCGGAGTTGATTTGTGCGAAACCGAATACTTCAGAGTCGGTCAGCTTCCGTCCGAGGTCCTTTTCTACTTTCTTCAGGTAGTCCATTTCTTCTTTGGAAAGAGCCAAACCTTCTTTTTCGTTGTACACTTCGAGATCTTCAATGTAGATGATTGGTTCCGGCTGACGGTTTGTCGTGAATACGTTTTGGTCGAGTCCTTTGTACATGCGTTGGAGCATCGGGTCGTAATCGGCATTTTCGTCCTTAACAGGGAAGTACTCCTCGATGCGGCTTATGCCTTCGAGCCCCATGTTTTGGGTGATTTCTACTGCGTTTGTACTCCAGGGAGTGATCATTTCGCGGCGTGGGCCAACGAAACAGCCTTTCAGGTTTTCTTCACTTTCCATCACGGCTTCGCCAAAAAGCCAGCAGAGTTTATTACTTTCGTCAGGGGTGAGCTGATGGTTGCTCTCTACGGCAATCACGCTCTTGGAAGGGGTTCTGAAAAAAAGAATCATGTTGTATATTTACGATTTTACGATTTACGATTTTACGATTGAAGTTCCTGCAGGAGAAACTCTTCTCTTTTTCTGTGGCGCAAAGATAATCAATTTCGTTGGTGGTAGGAAAAAAATAGAGAATAAATTCCTATACCTTATTTAATATGTTTATTTTCGATGTACGTTTTACTTATTATCGCTATATATAGTGATTCTTGTGTGGAAAAAACGTTAATATACTATCCCCATATCACAAAAAAGTGCGATATTTGCGACATGATTCAGATAGAGACAATATTCGATATATTAGTGAAAGGCTTTATTATTGGCGTTGTTGTGTCCGCACCCCTCGGTCCGGTGGGCGTATTATGCATCCAGAGGACTTTGAATAAGGGGCGTTGGTATGGATTTGTAACAGGTCTGGGAGCCTCTTTGAGCGATATAGCATACGCTTTGCTCACCGGCTACGGGATGAGCTTTGTGTTCGATTATATTAATAAGAATATTTTCTATCTGCAATTATTGGGGAGCATCATGCTACTCCTTTTTGGTATATATACCTTTCGTAGCAACCCGGTGCAGTCCATTCGTCCGGCTTCCTCCAGCAAAGGTTCTTATTTCCATAACTTTATTACCGCATTTTTCGTCACTCTCTCCAATCCCTTGATAATCTTTCTGTTTATCGGACTTTTCGCCCGTTTTGCCTTTGTGCAGCCGGGGGTGCTGGTCTTTGAAGAGATCACGGGATATCTTGCAATTGCTATAGGAGCATTGACCTGGTGGTTGGGTATCACTTATTTTGTGAATAAGGTGCGCACTAAATTCAATTTACGTGGTATCTGGATACTGAATCGTGTTGTAGGAAGTATCGTAATGCTGGTATCTGTTGCCGGATTGATTTATACTTTGTTGGGAGAGTCACTTTATTAAGAGATAACATAATGAATCAGATAGCACAACAACTGAAAGAGAAGAATATTGCCGAATACCTTATATATATGTGGCAAGAGGAAGACTTGATCCGTGCCAATCATTGTGAACCGGAAGAGATGGAGGCAAATGTAATTGCCCGCTATCCGGAAGAACAGCGGCCTGCCATGCGAGAATGGTATACCAACCTGATTACGATGATGGGCGAGGAAGGAGTACGGGAAAAGGGTCATCTGCAGATTAATAAAAATGTAATTATCAATCTGACAGAGTTGCACAACGCATTGTCCTCTTCTCCTAAATTTCCTTTTTACAGTGCTGCTTATTTCAAGGCATTACCGTTTATCGTAGAATTACGGAATAAAAACGGCAAGAAAGATGAACCCGAACTGGAAACCTGTTTTGAAGCGTTGTATGGAGTACTCCTGCTTCGTCTTCAAAAGAAGCCTATCAGCGAAGGAACTGCCAAGGCAGTGGAAGCTATCACTAGTTTCCTTTCTATGTTGGCAAATTATTATGATAAAGACCGTAAAGGTGAATTAAAACTGGATGAATAAATGAGAATTTTAGTAACGGGTGCCAACGGTCAGCTTGGCAATGAGATGCAGGTGCTTGCGAAAGAGAACCCGCAACATACGTATTATTTCACAGATGTGCAGGAACTCGATATCTGTGACAAGCAAGCTGTGTGGACTTATATGGCAGAGAAGCAGATTGAGCTTGTTGTTAATTGTGCTGCTTATACAGCTGTAGATAAAGCTGAAGATAATCAAGAATTAGCATACAAATTGAATTGTGAAGCACCGAAACAACTGGCAAGTGCAGCACAAGCCAATGGTGCTGCCATGATACAAGTATCTACTGACTATGTATTTGACGGTACTGCGCATACTCCATACACGGAAGACTGCAATCCTTGCCCGGATTCTGTATACGGCACCACTAAACTGGAAGGAGAAAAGGAGGTAATGAATCACTGCGAGCAAGCAGTCGTTATCCGTACCGCATGGCTCTATTCTATTTTTGGCAATAATTTCGTAAAGACGATGCTTCGTCTTGGAAAAGAGCGTGACAGCCTGGGAGTTGTTTTCGACCAGATCGGGACTCCGACGTATGCCAATGACCTGGCACGGGCCATCTATGCTATTATTAATAAAGGTATTGTTCGCGGTATCTACCATTTCAGCAATGAGGGAGTTTGTTCCTGGTATGATTTCACGGTAGCTATTCATCGTCTGGCAGGAATAACCACCTGCAAAGTGAAACCTTTGCATACAGCCGAATATCCCGCGAAAGCAAACCGCCCGGCATATTCCGTGCTTGATAAAACAAAAATAAAAACAACGTTCGATATAGAGATTCCTCATTGGGAGGAGAGCCTCAAACAATGCTTGATAAAATTAGGAATGAAAAATGAAGAATGAAGAATTTCGATGCGGCTTTATAGATAGCGTAACAATTCTTCTTTCATCATTCATCATTCATCATTCTTCATTCTTCATTCATATTAATATATGGCAGATAATACAGAAATTTTGAGACGGCGAACGTTCGCCATTATTGCGCATCCGGATGCCGGTAAGACATCATTGACGGAAAAGCTATTGCTTTTCGGTGGTCAGATACAGGTAGCAGGTGCTGTAAAGAGTAATAAGATTAAAAAGACGGCTACGTCCGACTGGATGGAAATCGAGAAACAACGTGGTATTTCGGTAACGACTTCCGTGATGGAATTCGACTATCGGGACTATAAGATTAACATTCTCGATACTCCCGGTCACCAGGACTTTGCCGAAGATACATATCGCACACTGACAGCTGTAGACAGTGTTATCATCGTTGTAGACGGTGCGAAAGGTGTGGAAACGCAGACACGTAAACTGATGGAGGTGTGCCGTATGAGAAAGACTCCGGTAATAATCTTCGTCAACAAAATGGACCGTGAAGGAAAAGATCCGTTCGATTTGCTTGATGAACTTGAAGAAGAACTGATGATTCAGGTTCGTCCCTTGTCCTGGCCGATAGAGCAGGGAGCACGTTTTAAAGGGGTATACAATATCTATGAACAGAAACTGGACTTGTATCAGCCATCCAAACAGATGGTAACAGAGAAAGTGGCAGTCGATATTCATTCGGAAGAACTGGATCAGCAGATTGGCAAGTCGTTGGCAGACAAACTGCGTGGCGATTTGGAACTGATTGAGGGTGTTTATCCGGAATTTGATTCTGAATCCTATTTGGCAGGAGACTGTGCGCCTGTATTCTTTGGATCAGCGCTGAACAACTTCGGTGTGCAAGAGTTGCTGAACTGTTTCGTAGAGATAGCTCCCAGCCCTCGTCCTGTACAGGCAGAAGAGCGTGAAGTGAAACCTGACGAACCGAAATTTACCGGATTCATCTTTAAGATAACCGCCAACATTGATCCCAACCATCGTTCTTGTGTGGCATTCTGTAAGATTTGTTCCGGTAAGTTTGTTCGCAATGCTCCATATACACACGTCCGTCATGGAAAGACCATGCGTTTTTCGTCGCCTACCCAGTTTATGGCACAGCGTAAAACAACGATTGATGAAGCTTATGCAGGAGATATTATCGGTCTGCCGGATAATGGTACCTTTAAGATTGGCGATACGCTGACAGAAGGTGAAATGCTTCATTTCCGCGGATTGCCGAGCTTCTCGCCGGAGATGTTCAAGTATATTGAAAATGCCGATCCGATGAAGCAGAAACAGTTGGCGAAAGGTATCGATCAGTTGATGGATGAAGGTGTGGCACAGTTGTTTGTCAATCAGTTCAATGGCCGTAAGATTATCGGTACGGTGGGACAGTTGCAGTTTGAGGTCATTCAGTACCGTTTGTTGAATGAATACAATGCGTCCTGTCGCTGGGAACCGGTAAGTCTTTATAAAGCCTGTTGGGTAGAAAGCGATGATCCCGCAGAACTGGAAGCCTTCAAGAAACGTAAATACCAGTATATGGCAAAGGATAGAGAAGGGCGCGATGTGTTCCTGGCAGACTCCGGTTATGTACTTCAGATGGCGCAGATGGACTTTAAACACATCAAATTCCACTTTACAAGTGAGTTTTAAAACATATTCCGTTGATTTTAACTAAAAAATCAGGTAAAAAAAGGAAAAAAATATCTCATATAAATGAGTGAATAGAAATGAAGACACTATCCTGGGATAAAATTCAGCAAGGGGATGAAGAGGCATTCCGGCAGCTTTATGAGCAATATGCAGATTTACTGTATGGATATGGCATGAAGATAGCCGGTGATGAGACTCTGGTAACCGAGGCGATACAGTCGTTGTTTGTTTACATCTTTGAGAAAAGAGAAACTTGCACGGCTCCTCAATCCATACCCGCTTACTTATGTGTTTCGTTGAGACACATGATAGTGAACGAACTGAAAAAGGAGAATAGTGGCTCATTAAAATCACTGGATGAAGTAGGCACAAATGAATATCAGTTTGATCTGGAGATTGATATTGAAACTGCTATTATCCGTTCAGAGTTAGAAAAAGAACAGCTAGAAGTTTTGCAGAAAGAGCTGAACAATTTGACAAAGCAACAGCGGGAGGTATTGTATCTTAAGTATTATAAGAAGATGAGTCCGGAAGAAATAGCCCAGGTGATGGGACTCACTTCACGTACGGTTTACAATACTACTCATATGGCTATCTCCAGTTTGCGGGAGCGTATGAGCAAATCTTTCTTGTTGTTGGTAGCAGCTAATTTGTGGATTTTTAATTGAGGTGTGAGATATGGAAAAGTGGACAGAATCTTTAGATAAATACTTAGAAGAAGGAAAACTTCCTCTGGTTGGCGAAATCTTTTCTCGTAAAAAAGAAATAGGTGATAAGCTGAAGTTGCAACGTGAGGAGAGCCATAAGATCGCCTTAAGCCGGAGAAGAAAGCAAGGTGCGGGGAGAAGTTTCTCTTTCTCATGGGGAGTGGCAGCGGCAGTTGTCCTTCTTTTGGGGATAGGCGGTTACTTCCTGGCAGAAGAAAAGGTGGTGACTGATAACACTGCTATGAACTATGAATTGCCGGATGGCAGTACTGTGCAGGTGATGGAAAATTCCCGCCTGACTTACAATCATATCACATGGCTTTGGGAGCGCAAATTGCAACTATTGGGTAAAGCCTCTTTTAACGTAACCAAAGGCAAGACATTCACGGTCCGTACAGAAGCCGGCGACGTAACCGTACTGGGAACGAAATTCCTCATCGATCAGCAAGGAAAGAAGATGACCGTCAACTGTGAGGAAGGAAGTGTGCAAGTCGAGACTGCTGTAGGTAAGCGTACATTGCTTGCCGGGGAAAGCGTTCATTGCGATGAGAACAAGATTGTGCCGGTAGAGAAAAAGGCAGAAGAATCGGAGTTCCCCGAGGTGTTGGGGTATGAAGACGATCCGCTAATAAATGTAGTGGCAGATATTGAGCATATATTTGAAGTAACAGTCGTCGGACATGAGAAATGCGAGGGGCTGACCTACAACGGGACGGTCTTAACGAAAGACCTGAACGCCACACTGGAAAAAGTCTTTGGATCGTGTGGGATCAGTTATCAAATTCGAGGGAAAGAAATTATTTTGCAATAAAAAAAGCCTCTTCTGACTATCCAGAAGAGGCTTTTTTGTTTTTCTTCAAATTTTCTTCATTTTTTCTTGGTAAAAAAACAACAGATGCTTCTCTTTCTAATAGATGAGCTATTTAATGATATTTGAAGAAAACGGTAGAATTGATTAGAAGATTAAATGTTGTAGTAGAAGAAATTAGAAATTATCCGGCAGAAATAAGGCCGGGATTCAGAACAAACAATAGATGTTTTATAGAGAATTACAAGCTAAACTCAAAACAAACAATAGATGCTTTTTATAAAATTTAAATTTAACCCAAAACAAACAATGTTTTAAAAGAAATGCAAACTAGGGCTCAAAGCAAACAATAGACAGCGGCAGATGAATTATTCCTGCCACAAACGTAAGCTGGAAAGATTCCCTCATCGGACGTGATATGAGCTTTAGAGGCTTGTTTTTTCCGATTAAACAGACTTAGTTGGCTTAAAAAAAGGGTTTTTCAACTAGACTGCTACGCTAATTAAAAGAATGAAAGCCGTGATGGCGCATGAGAGGTTTAACAAGGCCGGTTTTATCTGGTAGTTTAATAGTAGGTTAAGAGAGTATGAAACCAGAAAAGGGCTGAACCGGTCTATCATTGAGTATTTTTATTTAATAATTGTTTTATCAGAGTGTGAGAGAAAGTTGAGGGGCTTTCTCTCACATTTTTTGTAGGAACAATAGATAGGACGATTTACTATTGGACTATTTACCATTTACTATTTGGGTTATGCAATAGAAGCAGATAGTAAATAAGATAAATGGGAATTTAGTTTAGATGTGGATGGCACGCTAAATCATAAATCATAAATCATAAATCATAAATCATAAATCATAAATCATTAAACTTCCCCAGTTTTCCAATCAGAGAAATGACGTTTTTATACATTATATTCCTTTCTTAATTTATTTTATAATAAAAATTTGGTATTTTCGGACGCTTTTTAGACGAACAACTTAAAATACTAATAGTTTATTATATGGAAAATATCGAAACAGCGATCCTGCTGATGGTGGTCGGAATGGCTACCGTATTTGTTATTCTGCTGATTGTGATTTATTTAGGTAAGTTGTTGATTACATTAGTCAACAAGTATGCTCCTGAAGAAGTGGTTCCTGTGAAGCGGGAAGCATCGCAAGGTCCTGCCCCTGTTCCGGGAAACATCTTAGCCGCCATTACAGCTGCTGTAAATGTGGTGACACAAGGTAAAGGAAAAATCACTAAAGTAGAAAAATTATAAATCTATAAAGAATATCACTGAAAGACATGAAAAGAGAAGTAAAGTTTAGTTTGGTTTTCCGAGATATGTGGCAATCTGCCGGAAAATACGTACCTCGTGTAGACCAACTCGTAAAGGTAGCTCCTGCCATCATTGAAATGGGCTGTTTTGCCCGCGTAGAAACAAACGGCGGAGGTTTTGAACAGGTAAATTTATTGTTTGGTGAAAACCCGAATAAAGCGGTGCGCGAATGGACAAAACCGTTCCACGAAGCCGGTATTCAAACCCATATGCTCGACCGCGCACTGAACGGGCTCCGTATGAGCCCCGTTCCGGCAGATGTCCGCAAATTATTCTACAAAGTAAAGAAAGCACAAGGAACAGACATTACCCGTACGTTCTGCGGATTGAACGACGTGCGTAACATTGCTCCTTCCATCACATACGCAAAGGAAGCAGGCATGATTTCGCAATGCTCGCTTTGCATCACTCATTCGCCTATCCATACCGTAGAGTACTACACCAATATGGCGCTGGAACTTATCAAACTGGGAGCAGACGAAATCTGTATCAAAGACATGGCAGGTATCGGTCGTCCCGTATCGTTAGGTAAGATCGTAGCAAATATCAAGGCGGCACATCCCGAAATCCCCGTTCAGTATCACAGTCATGCAGGTCCCGGATTCAATATGGCAAGCATCCTCGAAGTATGCGAAGCCGGTTGCGACTACATCGACGTAGGCATGGAACCGCTATCCTGGGGAACAGGCCATGCTGACTTGCTTAGTGTGCAGGCGATGTTGAAAGACGCCGGATATCAAGTGCCCGAAATCAATATGGAAGCCTACATGAAAGTGCGCGGCATGATTCAGGAATTTATGGACGACTTCCTCGGCTTGTATATCAGCCCGAAAAACCGTCTGATGAATTCCTTGCTGATTGCTCCCGGACTTCCCGGCGGTATGATGGGTAGTTTGATGGCCGACCTCGAATCCAATTTGGAATCAATCAATAAATATAAGGCAAAACACAATCTGCCGTTTATGACACAAGACCAGTTGCTCATCAAGCTCTTTGATGAAGTAGCTTACGTATGGCCTCGTGTCGGTTATCCTCCATTGGTGACTCCGTTCAGCCAATACGTGAAGAACCTCGCCATGATGAACGTGATGGCAATGGAAAAAGGAAAAGAACGTTGGGGAATGATTGCCGATGATATCTGGGATATGATTCTGGGTAAAGCCGGACGTCTGCCGGGCAAACTTGCTCCCGAAATCATTGAAAAGGCAGAACGTGAAGGCCGTAAGTTCTTTGAAGGTGATCCGCAGAATAACTATCCTGATGCTCTCGACAAATATCGCAAACTGATGAAAGAGAACAAATGGGAAGTGGGACAGGACGACGAAGAACTCTTCGAATATGCTATGCACCCGGCTCAATATGAGGCTTACAAGAGTGGCAAAGCAAAAGAAGACTTCCTGGAAGATGTAGCCAAACGTCGTGCCGAAAAAGATAAATCTCCGGAAGAAGATGCCAAACCGAAGACGCTGACTGTACAAGTGGACGGACAGGCCTATCGTGTGACGGTAGCATACGGTGATGCCGAACTACCTGTTGCTTCTGCGGGTGCTGCCGCTGCTCCGGCAGGAGAGGGAAAAGAAGTACTTTCTCCGTTGGAAGGCAAGTTCTTCTTAGTGAAAGGTGCGCAGGAAATTCCTTTGCAAGTAGGTGACACTGTGAAAGAAGGTGATGTAATCTGCTATGTAGAAGCGATGAAGACCTACAATGCCATCCGTGCAGAGTTTGGCGGTACAGTGACTGCTATCTGTGTCAACCCGGGAGATGCTGTTTCAGAAGATGACGTATTAATGAAGATAGGATAATGAACGAAATATTTGAGAACTTATATGACATGACTGCGTTCAGTAATATCATTGCCGAACCGCAGTTCCTGATAATGTATGCCATCGCGTTCGTTCTGCTCTATTTGGGTATTAAGAAACAGTACGAGCCGTTGCTGCTTGTCCCCATCGCTTTCGGTGTGTTGCTAGCCAACTTCCCCGGAGGAGATATGGGCGTGATTCAGGCCGACGAAAATGGTATGGTGATGGTAAACGGAGTGTTGAAGAACATCTGGGAGATGCCTTTGCATGACATTGCCCACGAACTGGGAATCATGAACTTCATCTACTATATGTTGATTAAAACAGGTTTCCTGCCTCCGATCATCTTTATGGGTGTCGGTGCGTTGACGGACTTCGGACCGATGTTGCGTAACCTGCATCTTTCTATATTCGGTGCAGCCGCACAGTTGGGTATCTTTACCGTGTTGCTGGTAGCCATCCTGATGGGATTCACTCCACAGGAAGCCGCTTCTCTGGGCATTATCGGTGGTGCGGATGGTCCGACAGCCATCTTTACCACCATCAAACTGGCGCCGCATTTGCTGGGCCCGATTGCCATTGCCGCTTATTCGTATATGGCGCTCGTTCCGGTGATTATTCCGCTGGTAGTGAAACTGTTCTGTACGAAGAAAGAGTTGAGCATCAACATGAAAGAACAGGAAAAGAAGTACCCTTCGAAGACTGAAATCAAGAACCTGCGTGTATTGAAGATTATCTTTCCGATCGTGGTAACTACTATTGTTGCCCTCTTCGTGCCAAGTGCAGTGCCTTTGGTGGGTATGTTGATGTTTGGTAACCTGGTGAAAGAAATCGGAACCAACACATTCCGCTTGTTCGATGCCGCTTCCAATAGCATCATGAATGCTGCCACCATCTTCCTCGGACTGTCTGTAGGAGCAACGATGACAGCCGAAGCATTCCTCAATTGGACAACAATCGGTATTGTGATCGGTGGATTCCTTGCATTTGCACTTTCTATAACCGGTGGTATTTTCTTTGTGAAACTGGTAAATCTCTTCTCGAAGAAGAAAATCAATCCGCTTATCGGCGCCACTGGTTTGAGTGCCGTTCCGATGGCGAGCCGTGTAGCCAATGAGATTGCTTTGAAATACGATCCGAAGAATCACGTATTGCAGTATTGCATGGCAAGCAACATCTCCGGAGTAATCGGTTCTGCCGTAGCTGCGGGTGTGTTGATCTCCTTCCTTGCGTAAGCGGGGAGAATCTTCATCATTGAAGATCTTATTTCTTCACGGAGAAATACTTTTTATACATTCAAGTTTGGCAGACTCATTTGATAACGCTACCTTTGTGAGTAATGTATAACAGTAAAAACGGAAAGCGTATGAGCACAATGTCATTAGAGGCGGAAAAGAATGCACTGATTCGTCAGATTCTGGATGTGGATGATATAGCTATCCTGAAAAAGATAAGATCAATGTTGAATCATGAAGAAGAAGAGGTGAGGGTGGTTGCTGAAGAGGCAACTCATTATCGGACAAAGACCGAAATTCTGGAAAGCCTTGATGAGGCGTGCAAGGAATTGAAGTTGAATCTGGAAGGTAAGCTGGATTTTAAGCCAGCGGAGGATTTGCTGGATGAGTTGTGATATAACGTATTCTCCTCGTTTTGCGAGAGAATTGAAAAAATTGAGCAAACATTACAAATCTCTGAAGTTGGATTATGCCAATTTATTGGAATCTCTGAAAGCGAATCCTGAACAAGGAGTCAGCTTGGGTAATAATCTTCGTAAGATTCGCATGGCCATTACTTCGAAGAATAAAGGAAAGAGCGGAGGTGCGCGAGTGATAACCTATACGGTGATTCTGACAGAGATAGATTCGGAAATAAAGTTGCTTACTATCTATGACAAGTCCGAATGTGAAAGTTTGACAGATAAGGAAATAGAAGATATCTTGAAGCAAAACGGTATTTTGTAGTCCTTATGATATAAAAAGAAATCGTCCTGTTTCACGGTTACGTGATAACAGGACGATTTCTTTTATAAGACTAAGACTTTGTGAACAAGTTTCTTTTGTTTCTAAATTTATTCACTGATAACCTTTCTGTATTCCGCTACCGCCATCTTTTCCGACAGATACGCATTAATCAGATTGGTGTGCGCCTGCGTCCATGACAATTGTGCGGAGAGTACATCCACCATATTTGCCTTTCCCTCATTATACGAGAAAGAAACCAAATCAAGATTTTCATTAGCCAGATTCATAGTCTCTTTGGCGGTTTTCACTTGATATTCCGTTTCCGTCAGTTTGGTCAGGGCGGCAGAAAGTTCCTCGTTGATATTATCCGTCACATAACTTTGTTGCAGTTTCTGTATGCCGATATACGCTTTCTGCTGACGGTTTGTTTTAAACCGGGCTCCCCAACGGAAGATCGGTATATTCAGGTTAATGCCGACGATGGGATTGAAAGAAACGTCATAACCGAGGTTAGGTGTAGCTGTAGCCCATCCACCGCTGAAATACATATTCAATTGCGGGTTGAACTGGCTAAGAGCCGCTTTGCGTTGCGCCTGACTTTTCATGATGTTTACTTCCGTACTTTCGTAATCCGCGCGACGTTGCAGTACATTCTCCAGAGAAAGGATCTGCACCGGAGCGGAAGCTGTGTCAATCGTGTACAGACTGTCTACGGGATTGTTCGGCTCTTCTCCCATCAGGATATTCAGCTTTTGCAGCGCCAGGGTATAATTCTGACGCGCCTTGATATATTGCAATTCCGCTTCTTTCAGCCGGGTGGAAATCATTAATAAGTCCGTGCGACTAATCATCCCGTCGTTGAAACGATCCTGAATGATGTCATACTGTTGCTTCACAATACTTTGATACTTGTCCGCCGCCTGCAACATAGCCTGTGAAGCAGAAGCATTCCAATAAACTGCATCGCTCTGATAATGAATCTGGTCGATGGTAAGCTCCTCATTTAGTTGATTCAGCTTTTCGTCCGCTTTGGCAATCTTGTGCTGGGCGTTGAGTGCCCCGCCCGTGTACAACGGTTGCGAGACGATAAATACACCTTGATAGGTGTGGTTGCGGTATTCGCCTACCGGTTCGTTCCATGCGCTAAGGTCGCTCATGTTGAGGGTCCCGTCCGCATTGACATCAATTTTTGGCAAGAATCCCGTGTGAGCAATCTTCCGTGCTTCCGTACTTGCCATCGTCTTTAGTTTCTGTTGCTTCAGAATTTGGCTGTAAGCTTCCACTTTATCCCGGTAAGCTTCCCGGCTAAGATAGGGCTGCTGTGCCCCGGCTGTGAGGCCGAGGAGCAGCAGAGACAGAGTTATAAGTTGAGTTTTCATTTTATTCAATCTAAACAATAAATTCAAGTTTCATATAAGAGAAGGCAATTAGCCTTTGATTCTCTGAATGGCACAATAAGCTACCGGAAGAACAAACAATGTCAGTGCCGAAGCCACTAACAAACCTCCCATAATCGTAGCCGCCATACCGCCGAACATCGCGTCGAACAACAATGGCAACATACCCAGAATGGTAGTGCCGGACGCCATTGCTACGGGGACAATACGACTCGTTGTAGCACTGACAACAGCATCCAACGGCTTTTTGCCCGTTTTTGCTTCCAGATCAATCTGTTCCACCAGTACAATCGCATTTTTGATATTCATCCCAATCAGTCCGAGCAAACCAAGGATGGAGAAGAAGTCGAACGACTTGCCTAGCAACACCAATCCCAAAACGATACCGATAAAAATAAGCGGTAACATTAACAAGATCACTGTCGGCTTACGATACGTCCTGAACAGGAACAACAGCGTGACGAACATCAGGAAGAACGTCAACGGTAAATTCTTGGCCAACGCCTCGTTAGACTCCACCTGACTTTCCTGTTCCCCGAAATACTTCATCGTATACCCCTCCGGCACTTTAATCTCTTTCTGCACCAGCGGCCAAACCTCATTGAAAGCAGCAATCGCATTCACTCCGCGACGCGGATCGCATTGCGCCATCATCACCATTTGCCGGTTGTAATCCTTCACATTCGAGAAACGATATTGGAAATCAAATTCCGATACCACCTGTTCCAGACTGGTCGTTTCATTCCCCGTGCCGAACACGGGCAACGTGCGCAGGTCATTGATGCGGAACGAATCCACCGTGTTATCCTTCAATAAGATAGGAAGCACCTGATCGCCCTGCCGGTACTCTCCAAGCGTCATGCCTGTGGTTCCGATCTGGATACTTTGTGCCATTCCCTGACGCGATACCCCTAACGGTTGCGCCCGTTCGGGACTATATACAGGCTTCCATACAGGAACTTTATTTCCCCACGAATTGCGCACATTGATTAAATCCGGATTCCGGTGCATAATCTCCAAAGCCTGATTGGTGAGCGCCACAAGCGTGTCTACATTCGGACCGATAAACCCGATTTCGATAGCGGCATCCACCGCAGGCGACAGTTTGAACAGACTGGTACGGGTAATCGCATTCGGATAATTCGCCTTCATGTACGCGTCGAAATCTTCCTCATACTCTTTTGTATATTTACTGTCCGTCAATTCAACCAATACATTGGCAAAATTCGGTTTCGGACCTACCGAAGTAGAAGCCAGATAATACCTTAACGGCGTGCTGCCGAAGGTGATCGACACTTTCTTCACTTCCGGCTGCTTTGCCAGATGCTCTTCCACGGATTTCATCTCTTTCACTACATCATTGATGCTATACCCGTCGGGATAAAACACGTCCGCCCGGAAATAAGGCTTATCGAGAGAAGGGAAGAAGTTTTGCGGCATCATTCCCATGATAACCAGCGAAGCAACAAAGAGCACTACCATCGAACCCAGGGTCAATGTTTTCCTGCGAATCAGCGTGCGGAGGATGGAGGCGAATTTGTGATAGAACGGTTTGTCATACGGGTCTTTCGTGCCGTCCTTTGCTTTCGCTTTCAGGATGAAATTACCGAAAACAGTGGTTTGCGTCAGCGCGAGCACCCAGCTCAATCCCAGTGAGATGGCAAGCACCACAAACAGCGGTTTCACGATTTCCGCCACGGCAGAAGGAGCAAGGTAGAGCGGGAGGAACGAACAGATAGCGATGAACGTAGCCCCAAGCAATCCCCATTGCGGACCGGTTGCGCCGTCTATCAGCGCTTTCCGCCGGTCTACTCCGCGGGCGATGGCAATCTGTGCGTTGTCTGTCACCACGATGGCGTTATCCACCAACATCCCCATGGCGATGATAAATCCCGCCAATGAAGTACGGTTCAGCCCGACACCGAAGAAAGACATGATAAGCAATGTGCCGCCAATAGAGAAAATCAGTGACGAGCCGATCAGCATACCTGCGCGCAAACCCATCACCAACATGATAATCACAATAACAATCAGAATCGATTCGATCAGGTTGATGATAAATCCGTTGTTGGCTTCGTTGGCAATTTCGTTCTCCAGATACAGGCTTTGCAGTTCCAGTCCTACAGGCATCAGTGGCAACAATTCGTCCAGTTTGGCTTTCACGTTCTTGCCCGTCTGCACCACGTCCCGTTGCGGGTCGGTGGAGACGCCGATGCCGATGGCACGTTTGCCGTTCACGTGCATGATGTTGGATGGAGGGTCCATGTACCCTTTTTCGATGGCGGCGATATCGCCCAGTTTCACTTGTCCGGCTTTGGTGGTAATCACCTGGTTGCGGATATCGTCTACGGTGGTATACATACCGTTGGCGGTCACCCGGAGCTGTTGCTCGCCGGCACGGATTTCTCCGGTATTGATAATCTGGTTCTGCGATTGCAACAGACTGGCAAGCTGTTTCGGGTCGATGCCCATACCTACGAGCTTATTGGTGGAAATAAAAATATTGACCACCTCCGTCTGCGTCCCGAATAGGGCGACTTTCATCACCCCGTCCGCCGTCACTACCTGCGTCTTGATCCGTTCCGCCCAGTTGCGCATCTCTTCGTATGTGTAACCGTCGTCCGCCGTCAGACCGTAATAGATACCGAACACGTCGCCGAAATCATCGGAAACCGTCGGTGCGGAAGCACCGCTCGGCAATTGTGGCTGTATATTTAGCACCTTCCGTCGCAACTCATCCCACTTCTGCGGAATGGAGCTTGCCGACAAGGAAGGTTGCAACTCGAATGTGATTTTTGAGAGCCCGTACATCGATTCCGATTTTATCTTGTACACACCGCTCATACTTTGAATCTCACGAGAGATAGGCTCGGTAATCAACCGCTCCACTTCTGCCGGTTCGGCACCCGGATAGCGGGTCATAATAACCGCCGACTTTATGACGAAAGGAGCATCCTCTTTCTTACCCAGCTTGCCGAAGGAAGTGATTCCCCCAATCAGCAATACAGCAAGAAAGAAATAGATGATTTTCGTATTATCTAATGAATATTTGGCTAAACTCATAATAAATGATCGTTGATAATTGATGAATGACAGCGGATAAATGATTACATAATCATTTACCAACTATCACCTGTCAACAGTTGTGATAGATTCTCCTTCTACTAGTTGGTATACGCCTGCTATGACGATTTTTTCACCGGGTTTCAAACCTTCCGAGATGAGCGCCTGTGCTTCTCCGGTCGGGGCGTTGACGGTCACTTCCCGTTTGTGGACTTTGTTGTCTTCTACCACCCAGACATACATTTTATTCCCTTCGCTTTCGCCGAATACGGCACTAAGCGGTACAATCGTCCAGCTATCCTGCACCAACGGCCCTACATCTGCCGTGAAACGGATGCTGCACGTGAAACCGGGTTTCACTGCATACAGATCGCGGTCGAATGACGGATCGTCAATCGTGATGCTGACCGGAATTCCTGTGCCATCCGTAGAAATATCAAGATATTCTTCCAGTTTCGCTTGAAACACGTGTCCTTTAAATGTGTCGAACTCTACGAGGAAACGCGGGTCTTTGGCGCGCAACAAATAAAGATACGCATCCGGAATGGTGAATTTGATACGCAGATTGTGTGTATTGACAAGCTGCACGATACCCTCACCGGAGTTGACACGCTGATAGTTTTCCACCAGTCGTTTTTCGATAGAACCGTCGAAAGGAGCTGTCAGCTTGGTGTCGCGCATATTGTTGGCAGACAGTTCGTATTCAGACTTCGCCTTCTGGAAGTTGGCGAGGCTGATTTCATATTCCTGTACGGAGATCGCTTGCCGGGAGAGGAGCCGTTTGTTACGTTCCACTTGTGCCGAAGCCGTTTCGTATGCCGATTTCGTGGCGGCATATTGCAACGCGATGTCTCTGGGGTCGATAGCTGCGATGAGTTGTCCTTTTTTCACTTTCTGTCCTTCGATGACAGGAAGCTGGATGATTTGTCCGTTGACCCGGAAAGCCAGCTTCACATATTCCACCGCTTCCACGATTCCCGAGAAATCTTTTCTGATAATCGATCTTGACTCGACAATCGTAGTCTTTACGGGACGTGCAGTTGTCGTTGTCGTTTCTTTTTTCTGTCCGCAGCCAGCCAGCAAGATTGCAGCCGCCAGGACGAATCCAAATTTCTTTTTCATATACCACGTTGATGTTTAGAGGTTTTGCGTTGATAAATAGCGAATAATATACTAAAACAACTCCTGTTTATTTATGTTCAATATTCCTGTCTTTTCATATCCTGCCTCTTAACCTTCATATGGAACACAAAAAAAACGGGAACTTTACCGTTTCTAAGGTAAAATTCCCGTCCAACTCTTTTGTGTCATTTTACATCATCAGGTTCTGACCTCCAATGACGCCTGCAATAGCAGTAGCAACCGCAATGACGACTTTTAAAATCGTATTCCAAATGGATTTCTTCATAATTCAACACCTCCTTTCCATACCACATTATCCTCTATTACCTATTCTATCACGCTGCCGGATCGGGCGCTTCCTGACCACCGCCACCCGGTTTGTCATCACCCGAACCTCCGGCGTTTCCACCGCCTCCCGCTCCCAGTGCTTTCGTCAACTGGTTGACGTGGATATATGTCGCTCCCTGAATCAGCGCACGGGTGATATTTCCACCGGCATCCCGCGTATATTCCGGGGTAAACTGGCAACGCAATCCCGTGATTTGTGCCGGACTAACATCGGCTTCCGCATCCACCCCCTTGCAGCGTGACTGGCACACCATGGTAAATGTGCCCAATCCTTCGAGCTTCACTGTCCTGCTGTTGAGCAACTGCTCGCGCATCACTGCCATCAGGTTTCGGATCACGTTGTGCACGTCACCGGCCGTCAGTGATGACCGTTCGGCAATCGTTTCGCCAATCATTTGCGTATCCACTACGTTTCCCATTTTAATCAGGCAGGGATGCCATTTCTTCTTTTTGTCCTTCGATGCGATATTGGACTGAACCGCTTTGTAAATCAACATACTGATTTCCTCCTTTTTAAGTGAATAAATAAGATTTTATTGAGTCAGTAAACGAACGTTTTCTGTCTCTTTTACAGTAGCAAAGATACCCCAACCGGCAGGGGAGGAAACATGAAACGGTATCTGCCGGTAAGTGAAGGCAAACGCTTGAATATCTGTGTATTTGCTTGCATTTCTACGCAAAAAACAGTATCTTTACATGACGTAAATAATAAATTAAAAGAAGAAAATCTATGAAGAAAACGGAATTGGCATTACTCTATATGCCGTATGCAAGTGCCGATGTGGCAAGAAGACATTTAAATAAATGCATCCGCCGAAACCGGGAGTTGCTGGAGGCTCTCGAAGCTACCGGCTGGGCGTTTTGGATACATTGGCTCACACCGTTGCAGGTGGAGCTGATTGAGAAGTATTTGGGAGAGCCTTAATCCCTAAATCCATCCCTCTGACGAGAATAAGTCTTTGGCTCCCTTCCACGGTTGCACCTGCATGCCCGGTTCGGGTGGCGGCGTACAAGGGGAATATCTTCCGTTGGTCACATCGTAGCAGAACGCTGCGTTTCCCTTTGTTCCGAAATTACGGAAACGGGTTTTCTCGACGTGTATATACACGATCCCCATTTCATCCTGACGGTCTACCACTATTCCGTAGTCCGTCATGTTGAAAAAGTTGGCCGAGCCGTTGATGTCATACATGGTGGGAACTTCCGTTTTCTGCGTGCCGTATTGCTTGTTCATCTTTCTCGGATGCGCCACCAGAATGACGAGGCAGGAGTTGAGCCGGGCAAAACGTGCCAGACTATTCATGAATGAACCGATATACCCTGTCTCCGTCATGCCTGCCGGAATCTGATGGTTGATGTAATTGTACGGGTCGATGACAAACACACGGATGCCGTGACGGTGTACCAGTTCGCGTGCCTTCGACAAGACGTTGCCCAGTGTGAAATCCCCGTCCGGAAGAATGTGCCAGACGCGTTGCGAAAGATAATCCACTACGCGGGCGAATTCCTCCTCCGTAGAGAAATCTTTGCGGAAACGGTGTCCCAGCAGTTTTTCCGCCAGTTTGGCATGATGATACTCGATTGGCGTGTTCTCCGGGCTGAAATATCCCGCTCGCCAATCTTGGCGGGTGCAGAGCCGGAGCACTATCTCATCTACAAAGTCCGATTTGCCATGTCCGGGAATGCCGGTGACGGTGAGCACCCGCCCCGTTTCCAGCCTCATGATTTCGTCCAGATTCGGTATTCCCAATTCCACGCCCGAAGTATACCCCTCTTCAAACAGTTGGTGCAACCGCTCCCGTAAGTCTTCTGCCGTAAACGTACCTTCCAGGCGGGGGATGGGTGCGTCCTCCAGTGCCTTCAGTAGTGCGTCCGGGCCTTCCGCCACGAGCAGTTCGTTGGCGTCCTTGTATGCTTCGCCGTAGGTGACGATACGGCAGCGGTCTACCCCCAGCCGTCGGGAGAGTTCCCGGCACAGTTCCTGTCCCTTGCGGTCGGTGTCCACCGACAGATAAATCACTTGTTTCTGCTCGAAATGAGATTCCGACAATTCGTCCAGCCAGTCCAGTTGACTGTTGGCACCGTTCGGCACGGAAATGACATCCGTCCGGCCGACAGCCATGTAGGAGAGAGCATCAAATTCCCCTTCCACGAGGATGCACTCCGGCGTGTCGCGGATGGCGTCGATGTTGTAAGGGATGGTGCGCGCTCCTTGCAGCAATTTGAAGTGCTTTTGTGAGTCGCGGAACTTCGTGTTCACCAATTCCCCGTTTTCGAAAAAGTTGAAGCAGAGACAGTCCCTCTTTTCCCAGCCTTTCTCCTTTCCGGATATAGGCATCGAGATGGAGGCGAAAGCCACGCCAGCTTCCACCAATACTTCCGGCGGAATGTGGCGGACGTCACGACACCATTCAATTTGCTTCTGTGTGAGTGCCCCTTGCTCTGGGTCGCCGTGCGGCTTTTCAGTGGGCGGACAACTGGAGTTGCTACCTGTTGCCGTTGGAAATTTGACCAACGGATCACCCAGCTTTCTGCCTTTTCCGGCATATATGGCTGCCGAACCGTGTGCGCCGCAGTAGTGGCACAAATACAGTTTGGTATCGAGGTTGACACTTAGTGATTTATCACGCTTATCCGTCCGTTGGGCATGACACCAGGGACATTTTGTTTTCATTTTGCCGCTTGTGCGACCGTGGGTATCAATACCCAGTTCTTTGAATCTATCCATATTTAGTAAATGATTGAGAGATAATATGCTATCGTGTCCATTCGTTCGTCACCGGATTCCAGATATGTGCCGCCGAAGGTCGCGGCTTGGCATAAGCGGGGATGGGATGCCCGTCGTAGGTACGTATTCCGTTGGTGATGGTTTCGTAGGGCGAACATTGCTGTTGCTCTTGCCGGTTTTTGAGAAACCTCTTCAGTGCCACCTGCGTTGTGGATGACACATGGCTTCCCTGCCGGGTGAGATTGGCGAAATAGTTTTTTATTTCGTGCAGGCTGTTCATCGAGCTTTCATTCCCCCGTAAGATGATTTGCTCCCGTAAATAGTTGAAGAACCATTCTTTTTCTTCCATCATCAGCCGGGGGATGCCCGACTGAATGGCTACGACTTCATACCAGGACGTGTCGTTCATTGCCTCCTGTAGATTTTCTTCCCATGCGTTGGGGCGCATATCGGGTGTTACAGCGTTCAAGTCCGTCACCTTCAAACCATTTTCTTCTTCTTTCTCTTTTCCGCTTTCTTCAGAAGAAGAATTTTTTTTGTTTATTTCTTTATTTATAATGGGGATGGATTTTTCTGTATATTTGACGTTTTTTTCATTTCCCGAGTGTTAAAATCCTCTGCATTTCCGTTGGCTTTCAGAGAGTTATTGACGTGCGGTTTCGTGTTGCGCTTTTTTTCATCTTCCATGTTGTCAAGTGCTTCCCTATAATCGTCTATTGCTTTAGAATGGAGGTTCATTTTCTCATCCAGATAAAAGAGTCCGTAATTGTATAATACACTTTCCATCAGTTCGTCGCTCACATCATAAAGGCTCTGGATGAAGGAAGCAGTTTGCGGTGCCAGAAAATGTTGTGGCTGTTGATAGAGCTTTTCCATCACAAGCCAATATAGTCCGTAGGCTTTCAGTCCGTCTTGCATAATCATCCGCAGCAGTTCGTTGTCGGTGTATGCCAGTAGGGGGTGCGGAAAATAACTTCTGATGGCAGATTCTTCGCAAAAGTCGGCATAGAGTATATGCGAGTTGTATCCTTTACCGGGACGCCGGAAATAATGGTGGTAGAGGAGCTCAAGATGTTCGGGTTGGGCATGGAATATATTGGCGATGATTCCCATTGTCTGGATATTGACGCAGCATTTAAGCTGTGCATGAGCTTCTTCGAGCATCACCCAGTATAGTCCGTATATTTCCAGTCCTTGTTCCCGTATCAAAATACTCATGGGTATATTGCTGGAAGAAGAAGTGGGGTGATTGAAGTAACCGTTATGAATCGGTTTTCTCTTTTGTGATGCGTTGTTCGATTGTTTGGTATTTGCTGAATTAGATGTTGTCATAATAAAATATATTAGTTTCTGTTTTAAATTCTATTTTTCTGAAAATGCAGATACGAAGAATCCGGCCACTTCTTAGGAAAGCAGCAAATATCGTACTCATTCTTCATGATGGAATCGGAGTATTCTCTTCGTGTATGTAATCTGTAATATAGGGAATTTTCGGAGCAGGGGAGATTTAATTCCGAAGTTCTGAAAAAGCAATGCTGGAAAAACAGATAACTGCCTCTGTCAAAAAACAAGGAAGCAGCATTGACATGATTTTTTCTCTTACTTGCGGTTGCAAAGTAACTACTTTATTTCGTATATGTCCTACAACTTTCCTAATTTAATCCATGAAATTAATTTTTTTTCACAGAAGAGCCGAATACAATCCCTGCCACTCGACACGTAAGCCATTTTCTACAATGCACGTCATAGTATGGGAGAAACCTGTTGGAGGGGTTTTCGTAGTAGGGGCGGCCGAAATAGTGTTCATATTCTGTCAGTGTCCCTGTAATGGAAAGGCAGGTTCCGTCTGTTCGTTGCAGGCAGAAATCGGCGTTGTCCCATCTCATCCGGTCTATCAGTTCTTCTACTTGGTATGCACGGCGCATAGATTCTCCCAGTGTCAACAGTGTGCCGTAATTCTCTTCCGCATCTTGGCGGATAATAGCTGCCCGACGGGAAACCGTCAGGCAACTGTCATTCTTCATCGTTTTTTTCATACAGATTTCTTTGTGCTGAAATGCTCACATTTCAGTTCTTGTTAGTGGTGTAAATGTAGTGAATTTACTTGACTTTACAAAGGATAAGATTGCTTATATAAAGGATGATTAGTTAAATAAATGGAATAAAATATTTTGTATTTTTCATTGTCTGAATATAGGCTTTAAAGAGCTTATGGAGGAGTTTAAAGAAAGCTGTGGAGGGAATGGGAATAGGCTGCAAAGGGCAAAGGACGGCTCTCCTTATCCTCTGTGGTGAAAACCGTGCAATAATGTCCCACATGGTAATTGGTACACTGATAATTATTCACCATTGAAACCTTTTGCGCAGCCTTTTTATCCAACTGTCACTACGTATAACGTTGTTATTCTCTCCAATCGCTTTTTTCAAATCCCGGATCCGTTCATTTTGTCTCTTCATTGCTGCCTGTATTTCGTTTATCAACGTCTTTATTTCCTTCTGCAGCTGAATTTCCTTTTCTTTCAATTGAATAATGTGGGCGTATTTCTCGCAGACCATCGTTTTGTCTATGCACAGTTGTTCCAGCGTATCAATATATTCTGCTGTAATGCCGGCTTTACTTCGGCGAAAGAGTTCCAGAATACATTCTTCGTCAACGTTCGGAACATTGTCTATGTATAACATAGGGAATTGTCCCATTTCCACCCAAAGCAGGATCGCTTCTTTTTCGATGTGATACTTAATCACTGCTTTTTCTACACTAATCCATTTTGGCATATCGCTTTTGTTTTAATGTGTTATAAAAAAAGGAGTAAATAACGTATTGTCCGGAGAGGTGCAACGAACACCCACGATTTTTATGATTTCGGTCGGGTGGGGAATTGGTTGGGGTATAAGGATTGTTGAAACCGACCGGATACAATAAAGCGTGAGTGCTGTTGTACCATTATCTAAACTTGAGGCTTAGCAACACCCTTGTAGAAGACAATGATAACAACAGACACCCACGCCAAACGTTTATATATAACACATCTCTAATCGATATGTTGATATACGACCATCTACGTGGAGTATCTGCTGTATCATCTCTCTCTACAAAGAACTGCTAATTTTCAAGTTTGAGAGACAATACGTTATTTACTCCATTAAGGAATAAAAACCGCTTTTGCCTGTTTCATCACGCTGATGGGCAGAAAGCGTATGACAAAGATATATGTTTTTTTCGGAATAGGATGGAAAAGAGGAAATAAATGCAGGAAATATGGTATGAGAATAGAGAGTATGGTATAAAGATGGTAAATATGCTATACGGGTGGCAAATATAATGTGATGATAAAAAGGAGGGAGGCAAAAGTAAAACCATCTATTAGATTGATATTATTTAGGTACGGATTACACGGATTTCACGGTTCCATTAGATAAAACCGCGAAATCCGTGTAATCCGTGCCTAAATGAAAGCCATAAAAGTCTTTTGACCTCGCATTGTCTTTCCGTGCAATTCTTTTTTTAGCTGCGATTTCTTTTGGGCTTTCCGGAGAAGATAGTCAGTTCAAGAATTGCAAAGATGATTTCCGTTGTGGTATATCCGGTAAATGTATATTCCAAATTTTCATTTTCGGAGAAATATTTGAGATAAACGGTTGGAGTGCCATTGTGGAAGTCGAGAAAAAGATAAGAAGTATAATCATAGATGCCAAGATCGGCAAACTCGTTCAGAATCGCTGTGTTGAAAATCGTGCATTGGCCTGTCTTTGATTCATTTCCGGACATTTCGAATCTGCGATGTTCTTTTGCGAGAGCGTCTTTATTCACATGCCTGAATTGTTCTTGCAGCTCTTTACTGAAAGAAAGGCGTTGTCTGATGAAATTAAAAACTTCTTCCTTTGTCATTTGTTTTAAATCGGTTATTTCCATTTTTTATTAATTATTGGGGTAAAGGTACTTTCTTTATTTGGTAATAAATCGGATTCAGTCATATTTCTTTTATTTATTTTTCGGCTTATAACCCTAAAAGAATCTGAATTTATGGATTTATTTAGGGTTATAACCCTAAAAACTTTCCGAAAATAGTATATCTTTGTGCTTATAACCCTAAAAACTTTTGAATATGATTAATCGTGAACAGTATATGGAACAAATCGTTCCTTTTATAGATAAGCCGTTTGTGAAAGTGATAACGGGTATTCGTCGCAGTGGAAAGTCGGTAGTGCTGCGTCTGATTCGTGACGAACTGTTGAGGAGAGGAGTTCGTGAAGAACGTATCATCTATCTGAATTTTGAAAGTTTTCAGTGGATAGATCTGAAAGAGGCGAAGGCTTTGTATACTTATATTCGGGGGCAGGCAGGAGATGCGGGTAAATATTATATTCTCTTGGATGAAATTCAGGAAGTGGACGGTTGGGAAAAAGTGGTCAACTCACTTCTGGTAGATTTGGATACGGATATTTATGTGACCGGCTCCAACTCACGTATGTTATCGTCCGAACTGGCAACTTATTTAACGGGACGGTATGTCGCTTTCCATGTCATGACCTTGTCTTTTAGAGAATATCTGACTTTCCATGACTTGCAGGCCAATGATCCGACACTCAACCGGAAGGAGGAATTTCAGAAATATCTCCGTATGGGAGGATTCCCAGCCATACATACTGCCGATTATGGATATGAGGCTATCTATAAAATTGTTTACGACATCTATTCTTCTGTCATTCTTCGTGACACGGTGCAGCGTCACAATATCCGGAATGTGGAACTGCTCGAACGGGTAGTGAAGTTTGTTTTCGATAATATAGGCAATAAGCTGAACGCTAAAAATATAGCTGATTACTTCAAAAGTCAGCAACGGAAGGTGGATATGAATACCATCTATAATTATCTGAATGCATTGGAAAGTGCTTTTATCATTCAACGTATTCCCCGGTATGATATTAAAGGAAAGGAAATTCTGCAGACGAATGAAAAGTATTTTGTAAGTGACCTTTCTTTGATTTATTCCGTGATGGGCTATCGTGACCGGTTGATTGCAGGTATGTTGGAGAATCTGGTCTGTCTGGAGTTGAAAAGAAGGGGTTATGAAGTGTATGTAGGCAAACAGGATGATAAAGAAGTGGATTTTGTAGCCATCCGTCGGGAAGAAAAGATTTATGTGCAAGTAACGTATCAGTTAGCTTCACAGGCCACTGTTGAGAGGGAGTTTGCTCCTTTGCTCGCCATTAACGACCATTATCCTAAATATGTAGTTAGCATGGACAGCTTGTGGCAGGATAACATGGAAGGTGTCAGGCATCGTCATATAGCCGATTTCTTATTGGATGATATTTAACGCTGACAGGCGGGGGCTTTCGGACTGACCTGCTGTTTGTTGTGAGGAGGATAGAAGAGGATGAAAAACGAATGTGGGGCAGGATAGAAAACGAAAAAGAGGAAATTCTCTGCGAGAATCTCCTCTTTTTTCATCTTTCACGAAAGATCGAATTATTTCTTCTTACGGTCACCGTAACGGCTCATGAACTTATCAACACGACCTGCAGTATCTACCAATGTAGATTTACCTGTATAGAACGGGTGAGAAGTGTTTGAGATTTCAATCTTCAGCAACGGATAAGTTTCACCTTCGAATTCGATGGTTTCTTTAGTTGCTACAGTTGATCTAGACAAAAACATGTCACCATTTGACATATCTTTAAATACTACCGGACGGTATGATTCTGGATGAAGGCCTTTTTTCATTTCAGTATCTGTTTTTTTAATTTATATTCTGTTACTATTTTGGTAAGAAATAGTGTAATGGTCATTTTCAGAGCGCAAAGATAATGCTTTTCTGTGAAATAGAAAAAGGTTTTCTAAAATTTCTGATTTCTAATTTCTGATTTCTGATTTGCTATGCAGATTTTGGTGATTAAATGAATTGAAAAATGAGGTATAAATAAGGTATAAATAAGGAGATATAAATCCGAAGGCATCAATCAGAATTCAGAAATCATAAATCCCAAAGTTTGCAAGGTGGACATTACAATCTAATGTCACACTCGTATTCCTGCTAAATTTTGCAGTCTGATTTAAACCTTTTTCTACTATATTTTTCTTTCCGATGTTCGTTATTCGATGGATAATGCTTACTTTTGCGTAGAATTTTTATTCACTAACAATAAACTTTAAACAAAATGGTAAATTACAAAGATTTAGGATTGGTAAACACAAGAGAAATGTTTGCTAAGGCTATCAAAGGTGGATATGCTATCCCAGCATTCAACTTCAACAATATGGAACAAATGCAGGCTATCATCAAGGCTGCTGTTGAAACTAAATCTCCTGTGATTCTTCAGGTTTCTAAAGGTGCTCGTCAGTATGCTAACGCTACTTTGTTGCGTTACATGGCACAGGGTGCTGTAGAATATGCTAAAGAATTAGGCTGCGCACATCCGGAAATCGTTCTTCACCTTGACCACGGAGATACATTCGAAACTTGCAAATCTTGTATCGATTCAGGTTTCTCTTCAGTAATGATCGATGGTTCTCACCTTCCTTACGAAGAAAACGTAGCATTGACTAAGAAAGTTGTTGAATACGCTCATCAGTTCGACGTAACTGTAGAAGGTGAACTTGGCGTATTGGCTGGTGTAGAAGATGAAGTTTCTGCTGACCACCACACATATACTGACCCTGAAGAAGTAATCGACTTCGCTACTCGCACTGGTTGCGACTCTTTGGCTATCTCAATCGGTACTTCTCACGGTGCTTACAAGTTTACTCCGGAACAATGCCACATCGACCCGGTTACAGGCGTAATGGTTCCTCCTCCATTGGCATTCGAAGTATTGGACGCTGTAATGGAAAAACTTCCGGGATTCCCTATCGTTCTTCACGGTTCATCTTCAGTTCCACAGGAAGAAGTGGCAACTATCAACCAATACGGTGGCGCATTGAAAGCTGCTATCGGTATTCCCGAAGAATGGTTGCGTAAGGCTGCTAAGTCTGCTGTTTGCAAAATCAACATCGACTCTGACTCACGTCTGGCTATGACTGCTGCTATCCGTAAGACTTTCGCTGAAAAACCAGCTGAATTCGACCCACGTAAGTATCTTGGCCCGGCTCGTGACAACATGGAAAAACTGTACAAGCACAAGATCATCAACGTGCTCGGTTCTGACAACAAATTGGCACAGTAATAATCTCCGGATTATTCCATAAATAAAAGAAAGAGGCTGCTCCGGTTTGAACACCGGTAGCAGCCTTTTTTGTCTCTTTACAGTTCTATCCCTATTTATCTTTCTTTGGGAGAGGGGGCTGGGGAGCGGAATTTTGAAAGAAGTCTTCTATTTTTTGTTTACTTTGAATATCTTTCAACCAGTTGGCGGCAGCATTGTAATAGTTGGATTTTCCTAGAATGAGTTCGCCTCTCTCGTTCATTTCCGCTTCTTCTTTATCGTTTTTGGGACGTGTTTTTAGGAACGTTTCCAGGCAGCGTTCCGCATTTTTTTTGTCTTTCAAGTCATAGAAGTATATGTAGGCCATGTCATATAATAATTTGTGGTTTTGTTTGTCATACTGTTGATAGCGTTTTTTGATGGATGCAATCTGTTCTTTGTACATTTGTGCCATCTTGTAACAGTCGGTCATCCCGATATAGAGCCGGGTCATACTGCTGTCTTTGGGAATGGATAGATCAATGGCTTTTTCCAAATAGTCTACGCCCTCTTTTTTCCAGGAAGTTTTGGAACAGGCACGGCCGAGGTAATAAAGGAGATTGATATTGTTGGGATCATATTTCCGGGCGACTTCCAAAAAATCATGAGCCTCATAATACTTCTCTGCTGCATAGTAACTAATGCCTAAATAATAACAAGTATGAAAAGAACTGTCCCCTTGACTGACAAGATATTCATAACGCCGGATGGCAGTGGGGTAGTCTTGTTTCAAGCAGTACGCTAAAGCGTTCTGCCGGTTGACGGAAATGTTGGTACTGTCAATTTGCCGGTATTTTTCTGTAGCTTCGATGGCTTCGTCGAAATAAGAACCGGATATATTTAGAGCGCCTAGTTTGCTGGCTGCCAGATAATCGTCGGGATATTTAGCCTGGATATTGTAATAGCAACCTGCGGCGGGAAGAAGTTCGCCCATCCCTTCAAAGCTTTGTGCCTGTAAATGCAGGGCAATGGCGGAACTATCTTTTTCCGTCATCAGGCTGCTTTCACCAAGCGCCTCCCTAAACTTCTGCTGGGATAGAAGCAAACTGATATATTGAATACGTGCATATTTGTTTTCCGGATTCAGATCGAGTGCATGTTCATAATATTTCAGGGCTTGATTATAGTTAGCTAATGTCCGGCAACATTCGGCTGCTTCGATGAAAGCACGAGTATTTGTGGTATCATTACGGATAATTTCCTGATAGGTGGCAAGTGCTTCTGTGGTGAGCCCTAGTCCGCGCAATGCTTTGCCTTTCTGCAATAGCAGGGGAGGGGTGGATTTCTTTTGGGCAATGAGGGAAAGGGCAGTCTCATAGTCATAATTTGCCATGGCTTCTTGAATAGGGTCGGTATGTTGCGCTATTAAAGGAATAGTAGAGCAAAGAAAGAATAGAATGATAATCCGTTTCATAATATTTTATTTTAGTTGTTTGACTTATCTGTTGCAAGTTACTAAAAATATTATAATTACGAATTGTTCGTAGGTTGTTTTAGATAGATTAACGAAATGATAAGAGAAGATAACACAACGGAACGCGATACGATGTATACGCCATAGCAAATGCAATATTTTTTAGGCGGCAAGTTCTTACAATAAAAAATCACCTTTACTACAATGATGCAGTAAAGGTGATTTTATAAATTCAAGGCTTTTAGGATAATCTTATTTTTTGTTTTAAGAACTGTTCAAACAAGCGTCCCCTCTTGCCTTATATCTTACATCAAGAATCCAAGCAGAATACCGGCAGCAACAGCTGAACCGATCACTCCGGCAACGTTCGGACCCATAGCGTGCATCAGCAAATAGTTGGTCGAATCATATTCCAAACCAATCACTTGCGAGATACGTGCAGAGTCGGGAACAGCAGAAACACCTGCATTACCGATCAACGGATTGATCTTATTACCCTTCTTCAGGAAGATATTGAAGATCTTAACGAAGATGACACCAGATGCCGTTGCAATAACAAATGACAATGCACCGAGGGCAAAGATCTTGATAGAGTCAAGCGTCAGGAATTCGGATGCTTGCGTAGAAGCACCTACTGTCAGACCCAACAGGATAGTGATTGTATCAATCAACGGACCACTGGCAGTATTAGCCAAACGGCGGGTTACACCACTTTCTTTCAACAGGTTACCGAAGAACAGCATACCCAGCAAAGGCAGACCGGAAGGAACCAGGAAACAAGTCAGCAACAAACCGATGATCGGGAAAATCACCTTCTCCGTGTGAGAAACGGCACGCGGCGGTTTCATGCGGATGACACGTTCGTTCTTGGTGGTGAGCAGACGCATGATAGGCGGCTGTATCACCGGAACCAACGCCATATAGGAGTAGGCGGACACCGCAATGGCTCCCATCAGGTTAGGTGCTAGCTTGGAAGAAAGGAAGATGGCCGTCGGGCCGTCTGCTCCACCAATGATACCGATAGCACCGGCTTGCATTGGGTCGAAACCCATTTCCAATGCGATCATATATGCACCGAAGATACCGAACTGTGCAGCTGCACCGATCAGCATCAATTTTGGATTAGAGATAAGTGCCGAGAAGTCCGTCATGGCACCGATACCCAAAAAGATGAGTGGCGGATACCAGCCGGAGGTCACTCCTTGATACAATATATTCAATACAGAACCTTCTTCATAAATACCGACTTTCAGCCCGGCATCCATATTAAAAGGTATATTACCGATCAATATACCGAAACCGATAGGAATCAGCAGCATCGGTTCGAACTCTTTGGCTATTGCCAAATAGATGAATACCAAGCCAACGAGAATCATGACTACATGCCCTACCGTAGCATTGGCAAAGCCTGTGTATGTCCAGAAGTCGGCCAGGTTATTTCCTAAAAAGTTTATAAAGTCTCCCATATTATTCAATAATTACGAGGTCATTACCTTCAAGAACAGAGTCTCCCTTGTTGACGTTGATGGCAGTAATCTTACCGTCCTTATCCGCATTGATATTGTTTTCCATCTTCATGGCTTCCAATATGATAATGGTCTGTCCTTTCTTTACAGTATCGCCTACATTCACTTTGATGTCGAGGATCACACCCGGCAACGGAGATTTTACTCCTGATTTTCCGGTAGACGGAGCGGTCGGTTTCACTACTTGAGTAGGAGCAGCAGGAGCATTAGGCATCGGGCGTACTGTCACGGGTTTCGCAACAGGCTTCGGCTGTTTCTCCATTTCTACTTTATAGTGTGTACCGTTCACTTCTACATGAGCGATGTTGTCTTCAATATCTCCGATGGTTACTTTATATGAGTTACCGTTGATTTTATATTTATATTCTTTCATCGTTTTTACTTTTTAAAAGGTGACTTACTTTCTGGGAGGAGTTTCACGCAAAGTGTAAATCTTCGAACTCCATGGTGAGTAGCTGCGTTTTACGCGGGTGATGGTCAGCACCGTTTCTTCTACGTCGTGCACCTCATCCTGCATTTCGTGTAATGCCATAGAAATAGCAGCGTATACTTCGCCCGGAGCCTGTGACAGTTCCTTAGCTTCATGCTTGTCAATGCCTTTAGATTTCATAGCGTTGCGCTTGCTCAAATTAACGGCTACTTTTCCTACAATCTTAAAAGCAATAAAGAGAAGAATCAATCCGCAGAATACTACGCTCATGGCAGAAATGGACATTCCAACGCCATCAGCATCGTGTTCTTCAAACTTTTCCATCTTGGAATTGCTGTCAAGAGTCTTGTTGTTGGTGCTCGGAGTCACGTATTTGTCACCACTTCCACTTTTTACTTCCCATTCAGCTGCCCCGTCGCTTACACGAGCGTATGATTGGTTGGGACCGAGAGCGCCTGCGGGCACTACAATCTGGTCGAGCAACTTTTTGCCGGAGTCGAACAGACCCACCCAGTTAGCTGTTTCCGGATTCAGCTTGAAGCTGGTATGGAAAGTACCACGGTTAGGTTCGCCATCTGCCCAGAATAGTGCATGTTGGCGGGGTTTCACTAAGGTAAGTATATCACCTTTCGGGATAAAATAAGTAACTGTATCGCCCGGTTGGCTGCTTACTTTCAGCAAGCAAGCTGCCAGGTCGGCGCTACCGAATGATTTATTGAATATTTCAATCCATGCGCTGTGCAATCCGTAATCGTCCTGAAAATTACTCTGATTGTTTATCAGGATTTCGTTTAGCACCAGCTTATTGTTCGACTTTTGCTCTCCACAAGAAGTCAGACCAATCAGCAACAGCAAAGAAAGGAATATTCCGATTTTGGTTTTGTTCATAATCGTTCTTGTTTTAATGTGAAAAGTAGGATTACAACGGAATATTACCATGCTTCTTAGCCGGATTACTCAATTTCTTAGTCTGCAACTGCTGCAAAGCACGGATAACACGGAAACGTGTGTTGCGCGGTTCAATCACATCGTCAATGTAGCCATATTTAGCTGCATTGTAAGGATTGGCGAACAATTTCGTGTATTCTGCTTCTTTCTCTGCAAGGAATTGAGCAGGGTTTTCCTGATCTTTGGCTTCGCGTGCGTACAATACTTCTACTGCTCCTGCACCACCCATTACTGCGATTTCGGCAGTAGGCCATGCGTAGTTCATGTCACCGCGAAGTTGCTTACAGCTCATTACGATGTGAGAACCACCGTAAGATTTACGCAATGTGATAGTAACCTTAGGCACAGTAGCTTCACCGTAAGCATACAACAGTTTAGCACCATGAAGGATAACGCCATTGTATTCCTGACCTGTTCCCGGAAGGAATCCCGGTACGTCTACCAACGATACGATAGGAATATTGAATGCATCGCAGAAACGAACGAAACGTGCACCCTTACGAGATGCGTTACTATCGAGCACACCAGCCAGATACTTAGGCTGATTAGCAACGATACCTACCGATTGTCCGTTGAAGCGGGCGAAACCGATGATGATATTCTTTGCATAATCTTTCTGGATTTCAAGGAATTCACCGTTGTCCACAATAGCGCCGATCACTTCGTACATGTCATACGGTTTAGTAGGGCTGTCGGGGATAATATCGTTCAAAGAATCTTCCAGACGGTCGATTGGGTCTGTGCAATCTACATAAGGAGCTTCTTCAAGGTTGTTTTGAGGAATATAGCTCAACAGTTTGCGAATCAGTTCGAAACCTTCTTCTTCTGTTTGGGCGGTGAAATGAGTCACACCCGATTTAGTGGAGTGAACGCTTGCGCCACCGAGGTTTTCCTGGCTAACGTCTTCACCTGTAACGGTCTTCACCACTTTCGGTCCGGTGAGGAACATATAAGAAGTGCCTTCCATCATCAGTGTGAAGTCGGTCAGAGCCGGAGAATAAACAGCACCGCCGGCACAAGGACCGAAGATACCGGAAATCTGCGGAATAACACCTGAAGCAAGGATGTTGCGTTGGAAGATTTCTGCATAACCTGCCAAAGCGTTGATACCTTCCTGGATACGTGCACCACCCGAGTCGTTGATACCGATACAAGGAGCACCCATCTTCATGGCCTGATCCATAATTTTACAAATCTTCAATGACATCGTTTCTGACAGTGAACCGGCAGAAACAGTGAAGTCCTGTGCGAACACATATACCAGACGTCCTTCGATTGTACCGCAGCCGGTTACTACACCGTCTCCCGGATAATGTTTTTTCTCCATACCGAAGTTCGTGCATCTGTGCTCAACGAACATGTCCATTTCTTCGAAGCTACCCTCGTCAAGCAGCATAGCCAGACGCTCGCGTGCTGTGTATTTCCCTTTTTCATGTTGCTTCGCAATCGCTTTTTCACCGCCTCCGATACGTGCTACGGCACGGCGTTCAATAAGCTCTTTAATTTTTTCAAGTTGATTACTCATGAGTTCTTGTTGGTTTTAGAGTTTATGATTAATGTTCGCAGAGTTCTGTCAACACGCCCAAAGTTGATTTCGGGTGAAGGAAAGCAATATTCAAACCTTCGGCACCCTTGCGGGGAGCTTTGTCGATAAGGCGGATTTCTTTGCTTTCTGCTTCTGCCAAAGCATTGGCTACGCCATCTTCTACAGCAAAGGCAACGTGGTGAACACCTGCACCTTTGTTTTCAATGAATTTGGCAATAGTACTCTCCGGGCAAGTCGGCTCCAACAGTTCAATTTTGGTTTCGCCTACTTTTAAAAAAGCAGTTCTTACTTTCTGATCTTCCACTGTTTCAATGTTGTAACACTTCAGACCTAATACATTTTCGTAGTAAGGAAGGGCTTCTTCGATGCTTTTTACAGCAATGCCCAGATGTTCAATGTGTGAAATCTTCATAACTATACTTTTTTTATTTGGTTTTAATCATGTGCTTATATGGCATAAAACAGCACAAAGAAAGACATTTCTTACCTAATAAAGAAATATTTCTGCATTTAATTATTGGATTATTAAACAGAAAAAATGGTAGGGAAGGAGTATGAAGAGTTGTTTTGTAATCTTGAGATTACATTTAGACATAAAATTTGACTAAGAGTTTGTTCAGCCAATTCCAATTGACACGGAACCAGCGGCGGGTACTGCTTTGCTTTCCTCCGAATCGGAGAACGAAATCACGATAACCGTGTTTGCGGAACGGAAGTCCTACATCCATAAATTCCATGTGGCGGAATCCCCGTTGGCGGGCGTCTTCCAATGCCTTCCAAACGGCCAGCACTCCCGGATACTGAAGTGCGTATGTCTTTTTCATTCCCCCGGAGAACCAAAGGTAGGCGTCATCTCCCGAGTAGATACAGACGGAACCGCCAATGATTTTCTCTTTGTATTTTACTACGAATATTTTTGCCTGTTGTCCTTTGATTAGCATATCGTTCATGTGACGGAAAAAGTCGTTGGCAGGGAAATATCTACGTATGCGGGAGGAATAAACCTTGTGCAGCATCCGTGAGAAATCGTGTATTTCTTCCACGGTATGTGCCTCCTCTACTTTGGCTCCATTCTTGAGTCCTTTTTTTATCTGACGGATGCGTGACGGGCTGAACCGGTCTTCCGTCTTTTTCATACTGTGCAGCGAATTGCGTACCCGCAGCCAATTGACAGGGAAATAATCATTGGCACGGAAAACCCGGTAACCGAACATCGAATTATTGAGGTTCCGGAATTCGATCAGGACACAGCTGCGCGATGCTTCTTGTGTGAGATGTTCGAGCATATCGCCAAAGATTTCTTCTGCCTTTTCTTTGTTGGTCGAAAGCGACTCATCCAGAAATTCACCTTCGCTATATACTACGCAATGTTTTACTAAAGAGGAGGGAAGCCACTTTTTCGCTTTGCGGATGGCGGCAAGCAGGCGTGCCACAGGTCTGCCGTCTTCTGTTGCCACTATTAATAAAGGAGTATAGCCCGGAGTCGCTTCATAAATCTGAAATAACTCTTTGGAATGGAAGGCGTTTTTTCCGGGCAATTCAGGAATGTCCTTCCCATGATAATATGTGGTTAGTTTAAGTGGCATCTAGGTACAAATTTACACTTTTTATTCTTTATTCAACAACAAAACGGAGAATTTGTTGGAGTTGCTTGATATATATAGTTGTAAAAAATGCACCTTTATATATTTTTTCTATCTTTGCGTAATCGAACAGAACTTTTAAAAAGCGGAACTATGTTAGAAGAAATTTTAGCTTACAACAAGCAATTTGTTGAGAACAAGGGATACGAATCGTATATTACTAATAAATATCCCGATAAGAAAATAGCTATTCTTTCCTGTATGGACACCCGACTGACTGCTTTGCTTCCAGCCGCATTAGGAATTAAGAATGGTGATGTAAAAATGATAAAAAATGCAGGTGGCGTTATTTCCCATCCTTTCGGTAGCGTGATACGTAGTTTGCTCGTTGCTATTTTTGAGTTGGGGGTAGAGGAAATAATGGTGATTGCTCATTCTGACTGTGGAGCTTGCCACATGCACAGTGAAGTAATGCTCGAAAAAATGAAAGCACGCGGGATCAATCCGGATTATATTGACATGATGCGTTTCTGCGGAGTTGACTTTCATTCGTGGCTGGATGGTTTCGAAGATACAGAAAAGTCGGTGAGAGGAACAGTAGATTTTATCGTGCGTCATCCTTTGATCCCTTCAGATGTGACAGTCTACGGGTTTATTATTGATTCTACAACCGGGGAATTAACTCGGATTGTATAGATAATTAGATAGATTAGGTAAATAGATAAACTTCTTTTTTAATCCCTTAAATATAGTGACGCTATCCTATCATGATAGTGACGCCATTCCTATTGTATAGTGTCGCTATGTCTGGAGGATAGTGACGCTATTTTGAAGACAAAAAAATAAGGCAGCTTTTTATCGGCTGCCTTTATCTTTCTGCGGTTATATACTTTCTTTGACTGGTGCACTCGTTTGTGACAAATAGGGTGCCCGTACATCTCAATTTCTGCCTCACGGCTGGCTTTACGATTCGCTTTAATGTAATCGTCTTGTGTAATTCGCTTTTTCATAATGAAATTATTTATCTGTGCAAAGATACAATATATTCTTCATTTAGTGGAGTATTTGGCACTCTTTTCATGTCATAGATTCCCTTCTGACAATAGAAATGAAAAAGATACTTTTATTTCCTATTACGCTCGGTTTGCATTATCTTTGCATACATTAATCAAATGAAACCGGAAAATAATATGGAAAATTTCAGTGAATTAATAAAGAACCGTCGTAGTATGCGGAAGTTCACCGATGAAGAGTTGACACAAGATCAGGTCGTTACGTTGATGAAAGCAGCTTTGATGTCTCCCTCTTCCAAACGTAGTAATAGTTGGCAGTTTGTAGTGATTGATGATAAAGAGGTATTGAAAGAATTGTCTCATTGTAAGGAACAGGCTTCTTCATTCATTGCCGACGCTGCTTTGGCAATTGTGGTAATGGCCGATCCGTTGGCCAGTGATGTTTGGATTGAAGATGCTTCTATTGCTTCTATCATGATACAGTTGCAGGCCGAAGATCTCGGCTTGGGAAGCTGCTGGGTGCAGGTCCGCGAACGTTTCACTGCTACCGGAATGCCTTCCGATGAATTTGTTCATGGAATCTTGGGTATTCCTCTGCAACTTCAAATTCTTTCCGTTATTGCTATCGGACATAAAGGGATGGAACGTAAACCTTTCAACGAAGAACATCTTCAATGGGAGAAAATTCACATAAATAAATTCGGAGGAAAATAAATATGGGAGCTGCTAAAGCGAGTAACAGCAAAGATACTTATTTGGCTACTGCTGTTACCTTTATCGTTATCGGAGCACTTTATCTGATTGATAAACTGATTCATTTCTCCACTATTGGACTACCTTGGGTGATGAATAAAGACAATATGTTATTGTATGCTTCGATCTGTTTTCTTATTTTCAAACGCGATAAATCAATTGGTTTTGTGTTACTTGGTCTTTGGCTGGTGATGAATATCAGTCTGGTAATATCATTGCTGGGTTCGTTATCCGGGTATCTGCTGCCATTGACTTTGCTCATTGTCGGCATCATTTTATTCTGGTTTGCAAAACGGTAAGGAAATAATGAAGAGAAGTATAGAAGATACACCGATTGTGTTTATTGGCGCAGGTAATCTGGCTACTAATCTGGCGAAGGCTCTCTATCATAAAGGCTTCCGTATTGTGCAGGTATATAGCCGGACCATGGAATCTGCCCGTACTTTAGCCGAGAAAGTTGAAGCTGAATATACTACAGATTTACAGGAAGTCTCCAAAGATGCCAAATTGTATATTGTATCTTTGAAAGATGCCGCTTTAGTAGATTTGTTGCCGCAGATAACAGAAGGAAAACAGAATTCTTTGTTGGTGCATACCGCGGGAAGTATCCCGATGAGTATTTGGGAAGGGTATGCAGAACGGTATGGAGTATTTTATCCGATGCAGACATTCAGCAAACAACGTGAAGTCAATTTTCAGGAAGTGCCTTTCTTTGTTGAAGCGAAACGACCGGAAGATGTAGAGTTCTTGAAAGCTGTTGCTGCCACTCTTTCGGAGAAAGTTTACGAAGCTTCTTCCGAGCAGCGTAAAAGCCTTCATTTGGCTGCTGTTTTTATCTGCAACTTCACAAATCACATGTATGCATTAGCTGCTGATTTGCTTGAAAAATACAACTTGCCTTTCGATGTCATGCTTCCGCTGATAGATGAAACGGCACGTAAAGTACACGAACTGGCACCACGTGATGCACAGACCGGACCCGCTGTTCGTTACGATGAGAATGTGATGAACAATCATCTTGCCATGTTGGTAGATTCTCCGGCATTGCAGGAAATATATAAACTAATGAGCAAAAGTATCCATGAGCACCATCAACTATGATTTATCCCGTATCAAGGCTTTAGCTTTTGATGTAGACGGAGTATTGAGTTCGACAACCGTACCTTTGCATCCTTCCGGAGAGCCGATGCGTACTGTGAATATCAAAGATGGGTACGCTATCCAGTTGGCTGTGAAAAAAGGACTTCACATAGCCATCATCACCGGTGGCCGTACAGAAGCAGTGCGTATCCGTTTTGAAGGACTGGGAGTGAAGGATCTGTATATGGGATCCGCCGTCAAGATACACGACTATCGTGATTTTCGTGATAAATACGGACTGACCGATGATGAAATTCTCTATATGGGCGATGATGTTCCGGATATTGAAGTGATGCGTGAATGTGGACTTCCATGTTGTCCGAAAGATGCCGTGCCGGAAGTGAAATCCGTAGCAAAGTATATCTCTTATGCAGACGGCGGACGTGGCTGCGGACGTGATGTAGTGGAGCAAGTACTGAAAGCTCATGGTCTGTGGATGGCAGAAGATGCTTTCGGCTGGTGAAATCAACTGGTGACATCAATAAAAAGTATTTTCAACCATAAACCATAAATTATAAATCATAAATCGAATCATGCTTGATAATTTAAAGAAATATCAGATTATACTAGCCTCCAATTCTCCCCGTCGGAAAGAATTGATGTCAGGCTTGGGAGTGGACTATGTAGTCAGAACATTGCCGGATGTAGACGAGTCATATCCGGATACATTGGTTGGTGCTGAAATACCCGAATATATTGCTCGTGAAAAAGCAGATGCCTACCGTACCATGATGCAGCCGGGAGAATTATTGATTACAGCAGATACCATTGTCTGGATGGATGGAAAAGTACTTGGAAAACCGGAAGGTAGGGAAGGAGCCATTGAAATGCTTCGTGCTCTTTCGGGAAAGTCTCATCAAGTTTTCACAGGTGTTTGCTTGACTACTACCGAATGGCAAAAAAGCTTTACCGCTTCTTCCGAAGTATTGTTTGATGTCTTGTCAGAAGATGAAATCCAGTATTATGTCGACCTCTATCAGCCGATGGATAAGGCAGGAGCCTATGGTGTCCAGGAATGGATCGGGTATATCGGTGTGAAATCAATTTCAGGTAGCTTCTATAATATTATGGGACTTCCCATACAGAAGTTGTATGGAGAGTTGAAAAAGTTATAGTAAGGATCCTGAATCTATCTGAATATTTCTACTTACCCCAATAATATGAGAAGGCTGCCTCAAAATAGAAAATGAGGCAGCCTTTTTCTGTATTCTTAAGCAGGGACATTTGCTGAATATCCCGAATTGAAAGATGCAGGAGACTATAATAAATCCAACATCAGAGGAATGTCCTCTTCTCGAATCCCTTGTGTGAGAAGGGATTCTTCATCTTTGTGGAACATCTCCAAGAATCTTTCCCGGTTCCCACTAGCTGTAATGGCTTTTCCGTAGAAAACGGCAGCTTTCTGAATATCTCCCATTACCCAGGCCACATGCCCTGCGTTCATATAATCAATAGCCAGCGGCTTTTGCTCAATAATCTTTTCATAATATTTCATCGCCTGTTCATATTTCTGGCTGATGAACGAGCACCAACCGATGCCGCGCCATGCCTTTATACAATTGTTATCGATGAAATCCAATTTGAAGAAATAATTCAGAGCTTCTTCATATTGTCCCAGTTCAGCCAGGCAACTACCGATATAGAAAGTCACATTGGTATCTTCCGGAGCAGCTTCTTCTACCTTTTTATAATAAGTGAGTGCAGCCTGATAGTTTCTGTTTAACCGGTAACAAATAGCCAGGTGGCGATTGTTCCAGATATTATCCGGCTTCAGCGTATCTGCTTTCAGATAAGCCTGAATAGCTTCTGCATATTTCTTTCTTTTCTGTAATGCATAGCCAAACTTCTGATAATATTCTGCACTTTCTCCTTCGAATCCTCCAATAGACTCCAGTTCTTCATAAATTTCAATAGCCTCGTCCCAACGTTCCTTTGCCAGATAAAAATCGGCAATGGGGAATAATACATCTTCCCAATACAAGATATTGTCGAGTGCAGGAACGTGATGAAGGTCGAGTTTCTCTTTAAAAATATCTCTGAACTCACTCTTGCGTACACTAAGTTTGAAGAAACGGTACAAGTCGTGCAGGTATTGGTTACTGACCGTTCCCGGACGTTCATTGAACCTCTTCATTGTTTCAACATTCGATTTCTCTGCCAATTCTGCCACCTGCTGTTCGTTCAACTGACTCAACATCATATCTTGTTGCGACTGTGGCAATTGATGAATCGTGAAAAAGAGCGAGTACTTATCGCTGTTGCTGAAAAAGCCCGATTGAAGAATTAAGTCCAGTAAACTGCCGCCTTGATTTCCCGCTTGTTTCATTGCTTTGAGCACATTGGACTGTTGCTTGCTGAATGGATAAAACCAGTTATGCACCTCACGGAAGAACGGATAATTTTTCAATGCGGCAAAAGTGCTCATATACACATCTGCGCCCTCTAATTGCAATTCGTTCATTTCACGCAATTTATCTCCCAGGCCGGACTTCTCGAACGCATCTTCCCAATCCGGGTTCATATCATTGTTTTCTTCATCGTTTTCTTCAAAACCGAATCGCATATTTTTCATGGAGGAAACATTCTTCAGCATTTCAGGAATAATCTCTTCCCTCATCTTCTTATCAATTTTTTCCGTTTCCTGACACAATAGCATTTGGCGGTAAATACGTGCGACGTCTTCTCTGAATGAAGGTATTTCCTCCATGAGATCTACCCTTTTGATAAGTTCCGGATAAAAAGAAAGACGGCTTCTGTAGATGTGGAAGATAATCATTGTACCTACCAATGCCCGTTGGCTGACGTTGACGTTAGGGTGTTCGTAAGCATTGAGCAGCCACATTATTTTTCGTATGTCGAAACATTCCATCAAGCTCAATGTGAGGGCACTGACAAATAAGCATAAGTCATCTCCCGGAAGTAATTCCGAGGCAAGCATAGCTTTTGCGTCTTCCTCGTCCTCGGGAGTCCATGCACTGTTTGTCCATGTTCTTATAAACATAAACTTGAGCGTATCTTCATGCCGTCTTAAAACTTCATCCATCTTTTCGTCAGACAGTAATCCGCTGACTGCCAAGTCGTCATTAAATGACTCCAATATGTGTAATATTGTTTTGATACCATAGTTCGACAAGTCCGTCGATCTGGGAGTGCGGCGTACCTCATGATAATATCTTGATGAAGCGTTGTCCAACATGAGCAAACGTGATTGGTCGGCAATTCCCCAGGTGTCTGCTACCATTTTTTGATACAGATTCCACCGGTCAGGGTCGTTTGCTCCCTGTTTCATGTATTCCAGCATATATTTGTAAGAGGTCTGCAATTGTTCCAGGCGAGTGCGCAAATCCCAGTCAGGACATTGCCACAGCAAAGATTCCAACTGCATTAAGGCTTCTTTGAGTCTTTTCTCTTCAAGTAAAGTACGTATATATGCGTATTGTTCATTAATCGTTTTTTCGTTCATCATTCTTTAATTATTTATTTTTTCCAATCCAGGTCAAACGTTTCCAGAGACCTTCAAAAGGACCGTGCTTATGGTGTCGGAGCCACCACGAACAAAATACCATTTGTAATAGAACAAAAAGGATGCCAAAAAGGAAACTGTAAGTGATTCCTAAATATCGTCCAAGTTCAAATCCCCAATGATAGAACAAAAGAGAACCGAAAATAGATTGCCCGAGGTAGTTCGTTAAACTCATTTTACCATAAGATGTGAAACGCATAAAGAAACTGCGGTCTTTCACACGGTAGAAAGTCAGCAGTAATCCTGTTACCAGCAATACCATGAAGCTAAGGCTGCTGAATGAACTTAATATCAATTGCAAGGGAACAAGGATGGCACTTCGTTCGATGAATTCCGGCAGCATATTGTTCAATCCGTAGATGGGGAAGAAGCAGAGAAGCGAAACGGCCAATGCCTTTAACCACAGGCGTTCGTTCTGTTCGCTGTACAGGAAATATTTGCGGCGACCGACAAGCATTCCGAATAAGAATAACCCCGGTGTCTGTAAGATACGTCCATGTTCCAGTGCCCAGGTCATATTGGCCAGTTGTCCTTCCCACATATTCATGCGGACTGTTTCGAGGAAAGTTCCGTTCTTTTGTACGTCGAAAGCAATGCTGAAATAATAACCTGCCAAACTTTTTCCTGCCACATAGTCAGGATTACACAAAGCATAAATCAATTTCACCCAGTCGATAGGTTGTAGAATTAATAAAGTAGCGAAGATGACAACCGTGCGGTCGCTCATCCGGCAGAATATCGGAAGGATAATTCCTAAAATCGCATACATAGTCAATATTTCACCGGTAAAGAAAGCGGCATTGAACTGTCCTATCATGAAGAGAATGAATAATCTCCATAAAAAACGCAAGCGGAAATCTTTCCCTCTCCGTTGTTGGTTGTTGTCCTGAATGTAGAAACTGAAACCGAAGAGCAGGGCAAACACAGCGTATGCTTTGTTACTGAATGTGAAGAATAATCCTCTCCAAATAGCCTGATCGGTAAATTTCATCCATTCAAAAGGTACTTCTTCTGGGAAAGAGTAGAAATTAAAATGTTCAATACTGTGTAAGAGAATAATTCCCATTACTGCTAATCCTCTTAATACGTCGGCCACGTCTATTCGGGCGTTGGTTTCCGCGATTTTGTGTTCCATGATTTCTTCGTTTCTGTTATTTATAAGGTTGATATTCTATAATTATTTGATTCCGCTGTTTCAATTCTGCTACTCCAGCCCTAATACCGGATGCTAATACTTAATACTTGATACTTAATACTTGATACTTAATACTTGATTAAAACCTTACCTGCACCTGTGCCTGTATCAGATTGGAGTTTTTTTGTCCGTCTCCTTTCTTGTCGCAAAAGGTATATTGTGCTTGTAAGCGGCATCTAGGGTAGAACCAGTATTGTACGCCTGCAATATAGTTATTCTGTTTGAAATCAGCAGCTTTGTTCGGGTTGAAATAATCGAACGAAGCGATGAAATCGAAATTCCGGGCGAAGCGTACACTGCCTGTTGCATAGAAACCTTCGCTTTTCACACTCCGGTCTTTTCCGGCAAGATATTCCGTGCGCAGATTAAAGGTGGAAGTGGTGACAACCCCTCCTGCACTCCAGCGTTTCTTGGCGTAATTTTCTCCGGCTTTAATTCCGGTATATTCCGAATCTGCTATGGCATGTCCTGTTCCGCGGATAAACGAACCACCTACGGATAACCATTTCAGCGGATTAACCATCAAGTTACCGACTACATCTTTTTGACTGTTTTTGTCTTTGGTGTTCAATCCTTGTCCGTTCATTACGGCCACTTTGTATTGCAGGAAGTCACGAAATAATTTTCCGTGAAGCATCATACCGATATCCCGTCCGGACGTCATTCCGTAACACTTATCGCTACCGCTTACTCCCGCCAGATAACAAACAGACTGTGAATAACAATTGATGAGTTCTACTGTGGTAGGAGATAATTCATTTTCTATGGTATAGGGAACCTTGAATTCACCGATACGTGCCGTAAGTCCGGGGAGAAACTGATAATCGGTATACACTTCGAGTAACATGCCCCCATTGTAGAAGTCATACATAAAATCACAAGTCCACCGTTTGGTGATCTTTCCGTGTGCCATGAAAATGATTCGTTTGATGTCGAATGTATTGTCCGGGTTCGCTGCATCGTCATAAGTATATCCCAATTGGGCATATCCGGAGAGACTAATCCGTTCTTTCAGTGTGTTGACAACTTGATTTAGTGGTGTCTGCTCCTGTGCCAGGAGAGGATTTTGCATACCTGTAATGCATAATACAAAGGTTAAGAATTGGAGTAGTGTTTTTCGCATGAGTTAGTTGTTATTTGATTTTGATTATGGTTGATACTGTATTATGGTTGATACTGTGGGGATATACGTTGTGTCAATCAGATTCTTTTCAGAGTAGGTTTCGGGGATTCGGTGGTTTTCTTTCAACCAGTGTATAGCTTTATCTATCCCTTCAGCCGAAGGGCGTTTTGCTTTTTGATAATTGGGGAGGGCGACGAGTCCTGTCAGATTTTCCGGTACACCTATTTCTATCAGCACTTGCTCCCATTCCTTCTGTGGATGCATTTTTATATAATCTACTCCCAGATTATAACCTGTGATGAGTAGTTCGATTTCTTTTCTTTTTTCGTTGAGCGCTTTTCGTGAAAAAGCGGTAGCCGTAAAATCAATGCCCAATTCCTGTGTACTTACCAATGAACGATGCTGGCTGTTCATGGCGATGGATGCGGCAGGGTCGGGCAGGAAAGAGGCGTCAATCTGATTGTACTGCAACATTTGCAGCCGGAGAGGAAGCTGGCCGATTTCCGGCATATTCATTTCTGAAAGACTGATTCCGGCTTTGCTTAATAACTGGGCGGTAGCATATTCGATAACTGTGTTGCGTGACACAGCAATATTCTTTTCCTTGAGCTGTTCCAGTTGATTGATATTACTTTCTTTAGAGACAATGAAACAGAAATAACCATCATTTTTCAGGACGAGCCCTAAATCAGCATGATGGATAGCTTGCAGCATTACTGCGCTGGGATAGTCGGTAATCATGCCGTCCATTTTCCCGGCCTGGAAAGCAGCGTCCCGGTCGTTGGCAGAGTTGAATGAAAGAATAGTCAGGTTCAGCCCTAATGAATCGTAGATGCCTTGTGTTTTAGCTATATGGAAAGGGAGTCCGTCCAGTGTAGGCATCATGCCCAGGGTGAGTGGTTGCAGTTCGGTTAGAGGTAAAAAAGAGCCGTCTCCTTTTTTACTCTGACAGGAGTAAAGGAAGAGAAGGATGAACCAAAAGAGTAGTATCGGTCTTTTCATACCTCGTTTTTGTAAATAAGAGGAACTCCGTTTTTTATAAATAAGGGCAACTCTTTTCACAAAGAACTGCCCTCTTATCATTAACTATTTAAAAAATTAACTAATTATCTAGTTCTATTATTCTTGGATAGCAGCGATACCCGGAAGAACTTTTCCTTCGATTGCTTCGAGCAATGCGCCACCACCGGTTGAAACGTAAGATACACCGCTAGCCAAACCGAACTTGTTAACACAAGCTACAGAGTCGCCACCACCCACAAGTGAGAATGCGCCGTTCTTAGTGGCTTCAACGATTGCTTCACCTACTGCACGTGAGCCGTGAGTGAAGTTGTCAAATTCGAATACGCCTGTAGGACCGTTCCAAAGAATAGTCTTAGATTCTTTGATAACGTTAGCGAAGATTTCTTCAGTCTTAGGACCGATGTCAAGACCTTCCCATCCGTCAGGAATTTCGTCAACAGCACAGAATTTAGTATTTGCGTCGTTAGAGAATGCGTCAGCAATCTTAGCGTCAACAGCCAATACCAGGTTTACACCTTTTTCTTTTGCTTTCTTCATCAAATCCAAAGCCAGGTCAAGTTTGTCGTCCTCACAGATAGAGATACCGATTTTACCACCCATCGCTTTAGTAAATGTATAAGTCATACCACCGGCGATGATTAAGTTGTCTACCTTGCTCAACAGGTTTTCGATGATTTCGATTTTAGAAGAAACTTTAGAACCACCCATGATAGCAGTGAACGGACGTTTGATGTCGTTCAATACTTTGTCAACGGCTTTCACTTCTTTTTCCATCAGGTAACCGAACATCTTGTTGTTTACATCGAAATATTTAGCGATCAATGCTGTAGAAGCGTGTGCACGGTGAGCAGTACCAAATGCGTCGTTTACGTAGCAGTCAGCGTAAGAAGCCAATTTCTTGGTAAATTCTTTCTGGCTTTCTTTTACTGCTTTCTTGGCAGCAGCTTTTTCTTCGTCAGTTGCATCTTCTGCCAAACCTCTTGGTTTGCCTTCTTCTTCAGCATAGAAGCGAAGATTTTCGAGCAACAGCACTTCTCCCGGTTGCAGAGCAGCAGCTTTTACAGCAGCTTCTTCGCCCATGCAGTCGTTAGCGAACTGAACTTCAACGCCCAGCAATTCAGACAGATGCTTGATGATATGTTTCAAAGAGAATTTATCGGCAACGCCTTTCGGACGGCCCAGGTGAGAGCCAATGATGATGCTTCCGCCGTCTGCCAGGATCTTCTTCAAAGTAGGAAGAGCTGCACGCATACGAGTGTCATCTGTAATGTTGAAGTTTTCGTCCAGGGGTACATTGAAGTCCACGCGAACAAATGCCTTTTTACCGGCAAAATTGAATTTGTCAATTGTCTGCATAATACTCTATTTTTATTTAAAAGTGTTTTTAAAATTCTTCTTTTAGAACGACCGCAAAGTTACTATTTATTTCGGTTCCTTGCTATTAAATCGTTATTTATTCTTGGCTTTTGGTTCCTCTTTTGTAACTTTATAGGTGTTACAGAAATATTTGCACATCATTTGCAAACCACAGGTGTCACATTTGGGAGCGCGTGCCTGACAAACATAACGACCATGCAGAATGAGCCAATGGTGGGCAATCGGTATTAGTTTTTCCGGAATATTCTTCACCAATTCTTTTTCCACACTGAACGGGGTAGTGCAACTATCCGGCACCAGTCCGATGCGATGGCTGACACGGAATACGTGTGTATCTACCGCCATTGCAGCCTTATTGAACACAACCGACTGGATGACATTGGCTGTTTTTCTTCCTACACCGGGCAACTTTATCAAATCATCCAGATTGTCGGGCACCTGACTGTTGAAGTCATTCACCAGCATCTTTGCCATACCGACCAGATGTTTGGCTTTGTTGTTCGGATAGGACACACTTCGTATATATTCGAAAATAACTTCCGGCGTAGTGGCTGCCAGCGCTTCCGGAGTCGGAAAATCTTTATACAAAGGGGGAGTGATCATATTCACCCGTTTGTCCGTACATTGTGCAGAAAGAATAACAGCGATCAGCAACTCATACGGATTGTTGTAATGCAGTTCGGTCTCGGCTACAGGTACATTGTCCTGAAACCAGGCGATTACTTTCTCATAACGTTCTTTCTTTCTCATCGTAGCTTGTTTTTATGGTAATGAGGCGTCACTTTTAGTTTGAAATAGAGGGCGGAAACTACCGTCAGGCAGGCTCCGAAAAGATAAGCCTTATCAAATGTACTAATTTCTGCGATATATCCACCGGTCAGCATACCGATACCGATTCCTACGTCCCAAGAGGTAAGATAAGTGGAAGTGGCTGTTCCCCGCTGGTTATTGGGGGCAAGGTTGACAAACAACGTATTAAATGCCGGAAACATGATTCCAAATCCGACCCCCATCAACAATGCGATACCAAAAAACAGGATATTGCAAACAGTATCATTCCATTGAATCAGATACACACAGGCTGAAAGCAGGAAGAAACTGCAAACAACCAGATATAATCCGGCTATTATTACTTGTGTTATTTTTCCGCGATCCACCAGTTTTCCCGAAAAGATGCGGGAGATTGCCATGCCGACAGCCATAAAGGTAAAGAAGAATCCGGTTTGCGTGTTCAATCCTATTTGGCGGGCATACATGGCGACATAGTTGGTCGTCATTCCGTAAGGGATGGAAAGTAACAATAGGCTAAATCCGGCTGGCAATCCTTTCATCAAAATAAAACGGTCGAGTGAAATCGGTTCACGTTTCACAGGAGGTTTATAGGGCGTTTTTACCAGACTGGCACATAGAAAACCCAAAATGCAGGAACCGAATGCGTAACAGAAGATCGTAGCAAAAGAGACTCCTGCATCGTGCAGAAACAGTCCGAACATCGGCCCGATGGACATAGCTGTATTGTTGGTAAGCCCGTAATAGCCTAAACCTTCTCCACGGCGGGAAGATGGCATAATGTCTATCACTACCGTGTTTCCTCCTACTGTAACCATTCCGAAAGAGATGCCATGAATGATTCGGAATATAATAAATAAGGTAAGGGAGCCGGCTATTAAATATCCACCGAACATCATCATAAAGATGAAGTAAGCAAACAGATAAAGAGGTTTACGGGCAAACGTGTCGAGCAGATAACCGGAAAACGGACGGATGCAGAGAGCGGCTACCGTATAGCAGGAAAGTACAATGCCAATAGTGGAATTTCCAGTTTGGAAGAATTCTGATAAATAGAACGGCAAAACAGGAATCAACAACCAAAAGCCGAAGTAGAGCAGGAAGTTGGCTGCCAAGATGAAACAATAACTGGGAGTAATGAGTCTATCCTTTGCCATTGGAATTATTTACGATTAGACGATTTACTATTTACGATTGGGAGTGCCCATTCGGATAGTGAAAATATAGAGTGATTGAAAATTTACGATTTACGAGAGACGTTACCATCAATCGTAAATCGTAAATTGTCCAATCGTAAATTAATATGCCGCTTCGAATTCTTTCAGGAAGCGAGTATCATTTTCAGAGAACATACGGAGGTCTTTCACCTGATATTTCAGGTTTGTGATACGCTCGATACCCATACCGAGAGCATAACCGCTGTATATTTTGCTGTCTATACCGTTAGATTCAAGTACGTTCGGGTCTACCATACCGCAACCGAGGATTTCTACCCAGCCGGTGTGTTTACAGAACGGACAACCTTTACCGCCGCAGATATTACAGCTGATGTCCATTTCCGCACTAGGTTCAGTGAACGGGAAGTAAGACGGACGCAGACGAATCTTTGTATCAGCACCGAACATTTCTTTAGCGAAAAGCAACAATACTTGTTTCAAGTCGGTGAACGATACGTTTTTGTCTACATACAACGCTTCTACCTGATGGAAGAAACAGTGTGCGCGATAGCTGATTGCTTCGTTACGATACACACGTCCCGGACAGATGATGCGGATAGGAGGTTGTGAAGTTTCCATCACACGGGTCTGTACGGAAGAAGTATGCGTGCGCAATACTACGTCCGGGTGAGCTTCGATAAAGAAAGTGTCCTGCATATCGCGTGCCGGATGATCTTCGGCAAAGTTCAGTGCCGAGAATACATGCCAGTCATCTTCAATTTCCGGACCTTCAGCGATGCTGAATCCCAGGCGGGCAAAGATATCGATGATTTCGTTCTTTACAATGGTGAGCGGGTGGCGTGTACCAAGTTCCACGGGATAAGCCGAACGCGTTAAATCCAATCCGTCACAATCATTGTCCTGACTTTCAAACAATTCTTTCAGCGCGTTGATTTTGTCCTGCGCTTTTGTTTTCAGTTCATTCAGTCTCATGCCGACTTCTTTTTTCTGATCGGCAGCTACATTACGGAAATCTGCCATTAAGTCGTTAATGGCTCCCTTCTTACTTAGGTATTTGATGCGGAGAGCTTCGAGTTCTTCGGCATTGGAGGCGTGTAAGGCTTCCACCTCTTTCAGAAGTTGTTCAATCTTAGCTATCATATTTTCGATGTATTGTTATTCAGTTTCTTAGTAAAAACCGTGCAAAGATATAATTTTATCACGAACCATCGAAATAATTTGTATCTTTGTTGCCGATATGTACCGAAAATCCGGCAACTTATGAAAAAGATTGTTTTCTGTCTTCTGCTTTTAACCTTTTCTTTTCGCCTGGCGGCCCAGATTGACTATTTGGAGCCGGTGAAACCTTTTTCTTCTTATACAGGCGAGTTAGGCGAATATTACCGTAGTGTGTTTTCTTTACTTAATACTGGCTTTCAGAAACAGCCATACGCGCGTTTCGCAGCTATCCCTTCCTTTTCGCCGGAGTATGCAATGTCGGTAGAAAGGAAAAACGGGCGTTATACGCTGATTTCGAATACACTATCCCGTACCTATTGGCAGGCGGAGAAGGGGACAGTGACGGTGGATACTAAATCGGTTGTCATCAGTGCTTCCCTGTATCAGTCTTTAGGGGCCATCTTTCGTTTGGTGACAGAGCAGGTGCAGGATCTGGATGGTTCTACGGCTGGTTTAGATGGAATTGTCTATTATTTTTCTTCTACGGACGCAAAAGGCAAAGAGCGGATGGGACGAAAATGGTCGCCGGAAAAAGGAACGTTGATGGAACGTCTTGTATTGGTTTGTCAGTCGGCATATATGTTATCTCGGGGAGAGAATATTTTGGAACAGACATTGGCGGAAGAGGCTGCTTCTTTATTGAAAGCATTGCAACAGCGTAGTAAGGAAGAACCGGATGCTTATAAACAACCGATGTATGTTGGAATTTATCCGGTAGGTCCCCGCGCAAAGACGCTTTCCGGAAGGCAGGTGGAAGAACCTGCTCATTTCTCTGCGAAGAGTCCGGAAGAATATATTGCCAATGAAATGGTTTATCCGGCAGGACTTTTAGAGAAGAATGTTTCGGGTTATGCTTTGTGTGAGTTTACTATTGATAAGGAAGGGGTTATCCTTCGTCCTCATATTCTACGTTCCACTCATCCGGAATTTGCAGAGGAGGCTCTCCGCATTGTTAAAGGGATGCCGAAATGGTCCCCTGCATTGGCGGGAGGAAAGCCGGCGGATAGTGTAGTGTACTAAATAAGTTGACACTTCTTCAATGCGAAATTCCCATGAAAGAATTAAAAAAGAAGTACACTCCTTACACAGAATC
>NZ_JAHQVH010000061.1:0-28806 GCF_019052435.1 Bacteroides sp. MSK.20.12
TTCCTGCATAAAGACGAAGGGCATTGGCTGAACGGTCAGCCGGAAGCAGAAGACAAGGAGAGCTTCCAAGTCGGTAACAGATGGTTCAAACCAAATTATCATGCTCATGTCGTATTCGACTGGATGAACCATGAAACTGGAAAGAGCCGAAAGCTCAATGACGAGGATATGGCAACCATGCAGACCCTTGCTTCCGATATTCTCCTGATGGAACGTGGACAGGCAAAAGCTGTCACAGGTAAAGAGCATCTGGAACGAAATGATTTCATCATTGAGAAGCAGAAAGCCGAACTGCAACGTATAGAGGAAACCAAGCGACACAAGGAACAACAAGTAAGCCTTGCCGAACAGGAACTCAAACAGGTAAAAGCAGAGATACGCACGGACAAACTAAAGAAAACAGCCACCAATGCTGCTACCGCCATAGCAAGCGGTGTAGGTTCTCTTTTCGGAAGCGGTAAGCTGAAAGAACTGGAACATCACATCGAGCAGCTACATCAGGAAATTACCAAACGGGACAAAGCTACTGATGAATTAAAAATTCAGATACAACAAATACAGGAACAGCATAGCAGACAAATTCGTAATCTTCAAAGAATACATAATCAAGAACTTGAAGCCAAAGACAAGGAAATATCACGATTGAGCACCTTGCTTGAAAAAGCCCACAAATGGTTTCCCATGTTCAAAGAGATGTTGAGAATGGAAAAATTATGCGCTGTTATCGGGTTTACCAAAGACATGATAGAAAACCTCTTGACAAAGAAAGAATCCATACAATGTAGTGGCAAAATTTATTCCGAAGAACACAGGTGGAAATTTGACATCAAGAATGATATTTTTAGGGTTGAGAAACATCCGATGGATAGTGGTAAGCTTATGCTGACCATAAACCGACAACCCATAGTACAATGGTTTAAGGAACAATGGGAAAAGTTACAGCAGAATCTACGTAACTCGGTGCAGAGAGAGCAAAAATCCAGAGGATTTAGAATATAGAATAGCCTATTATTAATAAAATCAAGTATCTATGCATCCAAACAGATTGTTTTTATTACAGAATCAAAATCCTAAGAATTTATAAAAAATGAAGCCTAAAGAAGTTTTGGAAAAATGGATAGATTGCTTTAACAAAGCAGATGCTTATCATATAGCAGAGCTGTATGCTACTAATGCAGTAAATCATCAAGTCGCAAACGAACCAATAATAGGTAAAGAATCAATCTACAAAATGTTTGTGAATGAATTTGCCACTGCTAAAATGGTTTGTATGGTGGAAAATATTTTTGAAGATGGCGAATGGGCTATCATGGAATGGAAAGACTCTCTTGGACTTCGTGGATGCGGATTTTTTCATGTAAAAGATAACAAAATCGTCTTTCAAAGAGGGTATTGGGATAAACTTTCATTCTTGAAGCAACACAATCTTCCAATTGAATAAGTACTATCAGAATACGGACTGGGAAATTGAAATACCCAGTCCGAGTTATATAATGAATTTTACTTGTTAAACTATTTAAAGTCAGTTGGATAACAAACCATACCTTTCACATTCTCAGTAGCTCCAGGTATTAATTCAGCCACCATGCAATATTCATGAGAGACTTCGAAAGGAAATTCAATTCCTAAATCGATAGCCTTGCGATAGCCAAATCGAGGATAATACTCTTTATGCCCCAATACGACTGCTGTGCCGTAACCCAAAAGTGCTGCCCTCTGATGGGCTTACTGAATCAACATCCCCCCCCCAATTCCCTTACGCTGGAATTCCGGCAAGACTGCCAATGGAGCTACACTCAGGGATGTGACAGACTGGGTGTCACTGTCTATCTTTACTTCTGTAAGTAAGATATACCAGACAATTTGTTTTTCTGTCATTTTCTTGTTCTTATCTAATTGTTAGGCTCATTGTTGTTATACATTGTTTAATTATAGATAAATCGTGAATATCCTTCTCTCTTAAATCGTAGCCCGAATGGAATACTTGTTGCCCTTTTGCAGAAATGCAAGGGATGCTTCTGCCTTCAAAGACTGCTGTTCCAAAATAGTCCGGTTGAAATTCATACCAGCCTCCATCCAAGTCGGCTTGTTTGGAAGTGCCGTCCGCATTCAAGACAAAAGGATGGATATCAATATAGCCTAATTCTTTGCTATACAGTTCCACACGGGTGGGCAACCAATTTGTTTCAATTTGATATCCTCTCTCCTGCAAAAGATCAAGGAGTTGGTCTGTATAATTGGCATCAAAATCAATGTCAATATCTCTATGCAAGCGGGTTTGCTGTCCGTACAAGACATCCACTCCCCAGCCTCCATCCAACCAAAACTGCATGTCCAGGCTTTCCAACAAGTCCAAAACTTGAAATAACTCTGTAATCGTAGTGTGTTCTTTCTTTGTCATATAATAATTCTTTAATAAATAATACTATGCGTAATTATCCAACTGCTTGATTGAAGAAATAAAATTTGCACCCACTCCAATCAGAAAGATAACCCATCCGCTGATCATAAAGACGGATGTGATACCCCATGCTTCCACCCAATATCCTGAAGCTACGATACCCAGCATTGATGGAAAGGTACTCAAACTAAAGATGAGAGAAAAAGTCCGTCCAAGCATGTCCGAAGCCAAGTTCTGCTGAATAATAGCGATGAAAAGCGCATGGTAAATGGAATAGGCTATGCCTCCTGTAAATGTTAGGCAAACAAAACCTATAAATGCGCTTGATGGTAAATAACTGGCGCTAATCAGATACAATCCCAATATCACATAAGCCGTATGCATCACTAATGTTTGCTTGCTTTTCAAAGCCTTACAGGCAAGTACTAAACCGCCCAACAATGCCCCTGAGCCCCAACCCATTTCCACAACTCCCATTTGCAAAATGTTTCCGTTGAAATGCAGAAGCGTCATAAAAGGAAATAACGTAAAAACAGGCATAAGGACAAAAGTCACCAGCGTAAAGCATACGAATAAAGGCAAAATGCCCATTGTACGCCGCAAGGTATGCCAACATTCCGTCAGTTCTTTTTTGAAATCTGGAAGAACTTTCGTTTTTTGAAGAGAAGGAATCTGGACACAAAGTAAGGTCAGACAAGCAGCAACAGCTCCGATCACATCTATGAGCAGAATATACTGTATGGGAAGCCAAACAACGAGGCTTGCCCCTACAACGGGAGCTATCACCTCACTGAAGGATTGAATGGAATGGTACAAACCTGATACCCTGACAAGATGGTGCTTGGGAACCAGTAGAGGGATGCTTGCCTGTAAAGCAGGTGCATGAAACGTACTGCCTATTGAACGACAAGCAGTCAATAGATAAAAAAAAGAAAGGTCTTTATAACCCTTGGTTATCACAATAAAAAGACATAGGGTACAGAACGCGATGAACAAGTCCGAATAAAACATCGTTTTCTTTCGATTCCATCTGTCAACATAGACCCCGGCAAACAAGCCTAATACAAATTGTGGTAAAAATCCAGCTAAAATAGCCAGAGATAAAGCTGTCGGGGATTTAAATTCGTTGCTAATCCAAAAAATAATGGAGAAGCCAACAATCGTACTTGTTAAAATAGATATGAGTTGGCCTATTCCTATCACGGCCAAAGTTGATTTCCAATGATTCATTGTGCTAATATTTCATGCGTTTATAGATAAGTACTTTCGTACATTAAGCAAAACGAAATTCTATCCACACAAAAAACTTGTATTATAATCCACTCCTGACGTTGGAATACAATAACAAATACTTTCAGGACGATGTAAAGTCCTGAAAAATCAAACTGAATGGATAGATAAATATTAGTCTTTTCTCATCGGATTCTTTTAATATCGCTACTCTTTTATTATGTAGTGGTTGTATTATCTTAAATAAAACAAAAACACCGACTTTACATTCTTGGGTGTAAAACTGGGTGTTTGTTTTGCAATCTGCTGATTTTCAGCGTTTGTTGCGGAGAGACAGGGATTCGAACCCCGGGTACCTCGCAGTACAACGGTTTTCAAGACCGCCGCAATCGACCACTCTGCCACCTCTCCAAAACTCCTTTATCAGAAGTGCTTTCCGTTGAAAGCGGTGCAAAGGTACGAATCATTTTTAAATCTGCAAACATTCTGATAATTTTTTCGCGAATTAATCGTATTTTTGCAGTCCATTAGTAAGAACAAAGATATGATATACCCTCAAAATTTTGAGCAAAAGATAGGATTCGACCAGATCAGACAGTTACTAAAAGATAAGTGTCTTAGCACTTTAGGCGAAGAAAGAGTTACAGACATGACCTTTTCCGAGCAACATGAAGAAGTAGAGGAGAAATTAAACCAGGTAACAGAGTTTGTCCGTATCATCCAGGAAGAAGACGGATTTCCCGATCAATTTTTCTTTGATGTCCGCCCTTCACTAAAGCGAGTGCGGATAGAAGGAATGTATCTGGACGAGCAAGAACTATTCGACCTGCGCCGTTCATTAGAAACCATCCGTGACATTGTACGCTTTCTCCATCGGAATGAAGATGAAGAAGAGAACGACACCCCCTACCCCAGTCTGAAACGACTGGCAGGAGATATAGCCGTTTTCCCTCAACTGATAGGAAAAATAGACGGCATCCTTAACAAATATGGAAAAATCAAGGATAATGCTTCCACCGAATTAGCCCGTATACGTCGCGAGCTTGCCAGTACAATGGGAAATATTTCCCGCTCGTTAAACAGCATTCTGCGCAGCGCACAATCCGAAGGATACGTAGATAAAGACGTAGCTCCCACCATGCGTGACGGACGTTTGGTGATCCCCGTCGCACCCGGACTCAAGCGAAAAATCAAAGGTATTGTACACGATGAATCCGCTAGCGGGAAAACAGTGTTTATAGAACCGGCGGAAGTCGTAGAAGCCAACAACCGTATTCGCGAACTCGAAGGCGACGAACGACGCGAAATTATTCGCATCCTTACCGAGTTTTCAAACATTCTCCGTCCGTCTATCCCGGAAATTCTTCAATCATACGAATTTCTGGCAGAAATAGATTTTATCCGCGCGAAAAGCTATTTCGCCATACAGACCAATAGTCTGAAACCCGCCGTAGAGAATGAGCAACTACTGGACTGGACAATGGCTGTGCATCCTTTATTACAACTTTCACTTGCCAAACACGGAAAGAAAGTCGTACCACTGGATATAGAACTGAATCAAAAACAACGCATTCTTATTATATCCGGTCCGAATGCCGGAGGTAAGTCCGTCTGCCTCAAAACAGTCGGTTTACTGCAATATATGTTGCAATGCGGTATGCTCATTCCCTTGCACGAACGCAGTCACGCCGGTATATTCAGCAGCATCTTTATCGATATTGGTGATGAGCAATCTATTGAAGACGATTTGAGTACCTACTCTTCTCACTTGACCAATATGAAAATCATGATGAAGAGTTGCAACGAACGGAGCCTCATCCTGATTGACGAGTTCGGTGGAGGTACGGAACCGCAAATTGGAGGTGCTATTGCCGAAGCCGTCCTGAAACGTTTCAACCAGAAAGGAACATTCGGAGTCATCACCACCCACTACCAGAATCTGAAACATTTTGCCGAAGATCATGAAGGAGTAGTGAACGGAGCCATGCTTTACGACCGCCATCTCATGCAAGCACTTTTCCAGCTACAAATCGGAAATCCCGGAAGTTCGTTTGCCGTAGAAATCGCACGAAAAATCGGATTGCCGGAAGATGTCATTGCAGATGCTTCGGAAATCGTAGGAAGTGAATATATCAATGCCGACAAATACCTTCAGGACATCGTGCGCGACAAGCGTTACTGGGAAGGAAAACGTCAAACGATCCGTCAACGGGAAAAACACATGGAAGAAACCATTGCCCGCTACCAAACGGAAATGGAAGAGTTGCAGAAATCACGGAAAGAGATCATCCGGCAAGCAAAAGAAGAAGCGGAACGGATGCTTCAGGAATCCAATGCACGCATTGAAAACACAATACGCACAATCAAGGAAGCACAAGCTGAAAAGGAAAAGACACGCCAGGCACGTCAGGAACTGACAGACTTCCGTACTTCTTTAGATGCGCTGGCTTCTAAAGAGCACGAAGAGAAGATTGCACAGAAAATGAAGAAATTAAAGGAGAAACAAGAACGGAAGAAAAATAAGAAAAACGAACCGAAAGCCGCAGTCTCTTCCCCGTCAAGTGCTCCTAAAGTAGTGCCGATTGCAGTAGGTGAAAATGTAAAAATCAAAGGACAGACAAGTGTCGGTCAAGTGATGGAAATCAATGGTAAAAATGCAACCGTTGCTTTTGGAAGCATAAAAACGACCGTAAAAATAGACCGTCTGGAACGTAGTAATAATGCACCCAAGATGGAAGGAATCGCCAAAAGCACCTTTGTCAGTAGCCAGACGCATGACCAAATGTACGAAAAGAAGCTTAGCTTCAAACAAGACATTGACGTACGTGGAATGCGTGGAGACGAAGCTCTGCAAGCAGTCACCTATTTTATCGATGACGCCATATTAGTCGGCATGGACCGTGTACGCATCCTTCACGGCACAGGAACGGGAATACTTCGTACATTAATCCGCCAGTATCTGGCCACCGTACCGGGAGTGAGCCACTATGCCGACGAACATGTGCAGTTTGGCGGTGCCGGAATCACAGTAGTCGATTTTGACTAACCTGTAAACAAAACGTCCAAAGAACTTGTTCTCATTTAGAAAACCACTACCTTTGTTACAGTGGTTTTCTAAAACGAGAATAAAGCATGAAGAATAATCTGTTAAGCGAAAAGCTTATTTACACAGGAGCCAGTCTTACTCCTACCCACTTACATCTTTGTACTTACAATGCTACCGAGATGCAGGAAAGCGCCAACGACACCTTTCAAGCCATCAAGGGAACACTGAACAGCGATCGGATCAATTGGCTACAAATACACGGAATGAAAGATACGGAGACTATCCGGGAAATTTGCAGTCATTTTGAAATAGACTTCCTAGTCCTGCAAGATATACTGAATGCGGATCATCCTACCAAGATAGAAGAGCATGACAAATACATCGTCCTGATCTTAAAAATATTCTACCCCAACGAACATAAAGAAGAAGACGAACTGGACGAGTTGCTCCAACAGCAAGTTTGTCTTATTCTAGGTAATAACTACGTACTTACTTTCCTCGAAAAAGAAACCGACTTCTTCGATGATGTCAGTTCCGCCCTGCGCAATGATGTCCTGAAGATACGTAGCCGCCAGACTGATTATCTACTTAGCGTGCTGCTCAACAGCATCATGGGAAACTATATTTCAACAATCTCTTCCATTGATGACGCACTCGAAGATTTGGAAGAAGAACTGCTCACCATCACCAGCGGTGATGACATCGGTATTCAGATTCAGGCATTACGACGCCAATATATGCTGATGAAAAAATCTATCCTTCCACTAAAAGAACAATATATAAAGTTACTACGGGCAGAAAACCTGCTTATTCACAAAGTGAACCGTGCCTTTTTCAATGATGTAAACGACCACTTGCAATTTGTATTACAGACCATTGAGATCTGCCGGGAAACTCTTTCCTCATTAGTCGATCTGTACATCTCCAACAATGATTTACGTATGAACGACATCATGAAGAGGTTAACCATCGTATCCACCATCTTTATCCCTTTGACATTTCTGGTCGGAGTATGGGGAATGAATTACAAATGGATGCCCGAGCTCGAATGGCAATACGGGTATTTATTTGCCTGGATTGTAATGGCAATTATCGGTATTATTGTATATTTGTACTTCAGAAAAAAGAAATGGTATTAACAAAAACACATCATCAGTCATGAAATCGATAAAAGAGCTATATAGAATAGGCACAGGACCTTCCAGTAGCCACACTATGGGACCGCGTAAAGCTGCCGAAATGTTTCTGGAACGTCATCCGGATGCTGCATCTTTTAAAGTAACCCTTTACGGCAGTTTAGCTGCTACAGGCAAAGGACACATGACGGATGTAGCCATTATAGACACTTTGCAACCCACTGCCCCGGTAGAAATTGTGTGGCAGCCCAAAGTCTTTCTACCGTTCCATCCGAACGGAATGACATTTGCAGCTCTGGATAGCAACGATAAAGTGCAGGAGAATTGGACTGTTTATAGCATCGGTGGTGGTGCACTGGCAGAAAATAATGACAATCCAACCATCGAAAGCCCCGATGTATATGGTATGGAAAACATGACTGAAATACTCCAATGGTGTGAAGATACCGGAAAAAGTTATTGGGAATACGTAAAGGAATGTGAGGAAGAAGATATATGGGACTACCTGGCTGAAGTATGGGCTACCATGAAAGATGCCATTCACCGTGGACTCGAAGCAGAGGGCGTACTACCCGGACCACTAAATCTCCGGCGGAAAGCCTCCACTTATTACATACGTGCTACCGGATACAAACAATCCCTGCAATCCAGAGGGCTCGTCTTCTCTTATGCTTTGGCAGTAAGTGAAGAAAATGCTTCCGGCGGTAAAATAGTAACCGCTCCTACCTGTGGCTCCTGCGGAGTCATGCCCGCCGTACTTTATCATCTTCAAAAAAGCCGTGACTTTAGCGATATGCGCATTTTACGTGCGTTAGCCACTGCCGGCTTGTTTGGCAACATCGTCAAATTCAACGCATCCATTTCCGGAGCAGAAGTAGGTTGTCAGGGAGAAGTAGGTGTTGCCTGCGCAATGGCTTCGGCTGCCGCCAATCAATTGTTCGGGGGCAGTCCTGCACAAATTGAGTATGCAGCAGAAATGGGCCTGGAACACCATTTGGGAATGACTTGCGACCCGGTATGCGGATTGGTACAAATTCCCTGCATCGAACGAAATGCATACGCCGCCGCACGTGCGCTGGATGCTAATCTTTATTCAGCTTTCACCGATGGCATGCACCGTGTCTCTTTCGACAAAGTAGTGCAAGTGATGAAACAGACCGGACATGACCTACCGTCACTCTATAAAGAAACAAGTGAAGGAGGATTGGCCAAGGATTACAAACAAATGTAATTATAAAAAGCAACGGACCATTCCTTTTATAGAAATAGTCCGTTGTCATTTTTATGATTAAAAATTATTCAGTTGGCGGCCAATTCGTATCGTCTCCGTTACTGATATCTTTCTCATGTATCAATCCGCCATCCTGCGTGAAATAAAGCGAGTAGCGCTGGCTACCTTGTTTCACCTGAATCACAGATTCCATCGGATTCTGTGGAAATGTCAACACATATACATCTGTCACTACCCACGCGTTATATTTAGAATCTATAAAAGCCGTATAAACAGCCGGCACCAACTGATCGATACTGTTCAGTTCATTTTCTGTCATCACCCAGTTGGCATTAGCATCAAACCAGACTTCCAATTCATCATTGCTCACCCAACAGTCAGCTACATAATAAGCACCTTTCATCTCCCATTCTATATTCTGGGCAGCCGGATATACCTGTTTCAAGGCCTCCGTAATATTACTGGGCGGAACAAAAGTATCATCATCGTCATTATCACATGCGCCGAAAGAAAGGGCAGTCATAAGCAACACTACTGCCCATGCGCTAAACTTAAATCTCCACATAGTTATCTTCTTGTTTAGGTCTATTTACTGCAACTAGTTAATCATCAGCCTTGATAAATTTTCCTTTCTTATCAAATTTGAAAGAAAGCCCGGTAGACAATTCAATCTCATACCCTTTGCGGTCACGTTCCACTTTCGTCACTCCTTCATTCACAAAATTATGTGCTTTCAGGTAGTTGACAGCGAATCCCGGAACAATACTAACAGGAACAGTCTGCCCTTTCTTAGCACTTACCTCTTCCCAGTTTCCCTTACTGTCAAAATCAATTTCCGTACCATCCATCAATAACACTTCATACTTGGTAGATTCCATCATATCCTTATCAATTTTGATATGGGCAACCTGTGGCTTTGTAAAATTACTATTGATAAAATTACGTGCCGGAAGCGGCAACTGATTCATGTCTTTAGTTATCACATCTTTTGCGAATGAAAACTGCACGGCTACCAGAGCCAGTACAAGTAGAGATAGAAATTTCTTCATAATCGTTATTCTTTTAGCGTTAATACTATACTTTATTCTATGCTACAAATAACGATACAGATTCCGGAAAGATTTAGGAATATTATGAGTTTGCTCTTTTTTTGTATTCTTTAACCATCTATTCTATTTTCCACTCCCCTATGGTACAACGTTCCCTTAAAGCGCAATATACCAACGATCCTCACAGACAGTTGGTATATTTCACATATAGATACATATCAGTTTTTACACCGATACGAGGGTCAAGTTAAAAATATACCGCTGTACGATTTCTAACCTGCAAAATGTAGGGATTTCATGAGTTTATCATGAATCTAGGGACCTACATATTTCTTCATTTCAACATTTATTTTATACCATCCCAATGCATTACTACCACCCACTCTTTCGGTTGGTAAGTTCCGTGAAAACGGTGCGGAACCGTAGCAACCACCAAATCACAATTGGAAGCTAATACGGCTCTTAATTCCTTCAATAACATATCCATCCGAACAATTAAATGAAGATACTTCATCATACACCGTATCACCCGTACATACTGATAAATGCACATATCCTCTCCCCGTCTTATCTCACTCAGAGTATTAGGAGAAATAGCAAATTCGCTGGAAAAGAAACTGTTACTGAAAATACGATCCGTTCCCATTAAAGCCAATACCAAATTGCTTAAAAACTCGTATGGTTTCTGTTTTTCTTTTGCCATGTCATTCTATGATTAATAATTTATAATATTTCAGTTTTTATTACCTTATCAAATATTGTCCACATAGGGAAACAATTAGCGATTCACTGCTAAAATCAACTGTCACTGACACTATTCACAAAAAAGCATATTACGTGAGCTTCCTGCATTTTTTCGAGCATACAAATTTTCGTCCCTAAAAAAGCAACGAGAGTTTATCTACTGGATACAAGCAAGTTACAAATCTAACACACCTCTTCTTTCCCCCACCAACGCGCCCTCCTTTCAAAAGGACAAAAGGACATAAGGACAAAAATCCCCTATGGTACTATAAAAATTCCAATACCAACGACGAAGCCTATTAGTTGGGAGAGGAATTCCAGAAAGGAACTCCTTTATTCCCCCGAAATTTGCACAATAATTTTACCTTATTGTCGAATGATTGTATTATTGAAGGCGGAAGCAAACGCGAACAAGATATCGCTCTTCTTTCCAAGCACGGCCCTTTCACCAAATAATCCTGACAATATAGGTAATTTTGTTCAAGAGTTGCCCAATCATTTCATGACAGACAAAACGATTCAGGTTGGCGCAAAACACGATTTCAACATTCGTAAGGTAACACGTCTACAAAATCATTTAACATAATAAAGATCAGCAATATACCTCATGATTCTTATACTAAGATGAATAAAAACAGTCATATATGTCCTTTTTGTCCTTTTGTCCTTTTGGAGAGTCAGAAAAACATCGGAAGATTTGAAAAAAACATCTCAATGATTGAAATCAAACATTGGGATATTTCGATACAAATCTCCCAATGTTTTTTCTTTATATTTGTGTATCTAAATACATCACTATACGTAAAATCAGGAAATATCAACGATCTTCACAGACAGTTGATATAGTGGGAAATTCACATCGGCTTTAACCTCCGATGTCAGGGCGTAGATTAGAAATGCGCCGTCGCGCTATTTCTAATCCACAATGTAGGAGAATCATGCTGTAAACAGCATGAAGCTAGGGACCTACATTTTTTCATCTCACATACGAAACACTCACGTGTTTATTACATCTCAACATTTATTTTATATACCCAAATTGTTTCAGAAAAATCATCTCAAATACTTATTATCGTTATCTCTATACCAATCCTTAATAGCTTCTTCAAATGTATAATGAAACTTATACCCCGAATCAGCCAATTTCTTTCCGCATATATTAGTAGAAATCATTAACTTCTTCACACGAGCAGGACAAATACCTAAAGCTTTTCCCCCTAACGGACCGACAATCCTTGCAACTGTCATTAGAAGACTTCCCGGCACCTCGACAACAGTACGTTGTACTCCCGTAGCCTTTTTCATCGTTTCTACTATTTGCTCGATAGTAAAAGCTGGTTCATATGTACAGTTATATAACTCTACTCCTTCATTATGATTCTCTAAACGATAAAACATAAAGCGAACCAATTCTTTCACATAAATGCAAGCTTTAATCGTATCTTTACGGCCCGGATAGAAGAACTTACCGCCACGGATACCCCAATACAAACGAGTAAAGTTACCATTTTCCCCTTTACCGAATACCACACCCGGACGAACAATAGTAAGTTGTCGTTCGTTCGACTTTTTTGCCTGCCAAATCGTATGTATTTTTTCAGCCACTAACTTAGAAATTCCATAAGGCGTGTTCGGTGTGGGAAGCGTCTCTTCTGTTTTCAAATCTTCTGCTGCACCATAAGGAGCTATGGAACTGGTAAAAACGATTTTCTTTATCCCGAACTTCTCGGCAAAAGCACATACATTCTCTGCACCACGAATATTCGTCTCAAAATAAGCCTGGTCCGGATGCCCCGGGGTACGATGAACGGCTGCAAAGTTAAAGATGACGTCTTCGGAAGTAACGGGAACATCAATATTTATTTCAGAACGAACATCACAATTGATATATGTAGATTTACCTTCATGGCTATTCTCCACAATATCCAGATTGTATATTTTTGTACCCGGATATAAATTATCAATTAGAGCAATAAGATGCGTACCGATAAAACCGGAACCGCCAAATATAAAATAACTCATTTCAATAGATGATTAAATTCATTATATTTTAACTCTACAAACTCCTTTATTTCCTTCTTAAAACGTTCTTCCGAAAAAGTCTCCGCATGGTTACGTATTATTTTAGGATCAAACGATGTTTCTAGTTTTTCAAATCTTTCTACTGCATCAATAATCGATTCTACAGTTTGTTCATAAAAGAAAAGACCTGTTACTCCTTCTTTTACTGTTTCCAAAGAACCTCCCCTGCCATAAGCAATAACAGGAGTCCCACATGATTGCGCTTCGATCGGAATCATACCAAAATCCTCATCTGCTGCAAAAACAAAGGCTTTAGCTTTCTGCATCTTTTCTTTTAGTACCGCAAATGACTGATATCCCATGACAGTTACATTATGCCCGGCAATCTTGCGTATCTTTTCCAAATTAGGACCTCCACCAATCACAACCAGCTTTTTATTAGGCATACGACTGAAAGCTTCGACAATAAGATCTATTTTCTTATATCCCACCAAACGACTACTAGTTAAATAGAAATTTTCTTTCTCTACGCACAAATCAAAGTTAGAAATATCAATATTAGGGTGAATTGTTACAGCATCCCGCCTATAAGTCTCCTGAATTCGACGTCCCACATAATCGGAATTACTTATAAAATAGTCAACCCGGAAGCTGGATATCAAATCCCATTTACGAATACGGTGAAGCATATATTTAGCCAGATATCCTTTCAAGCCTTTTGTCAACCCCGATTCTTCCAAGTATTCATGATACATATCCCATACATAACGAATAGGAGAATGACAATAACAAATATGCAGTTGATCCGCTTTGGTTAGAACTCCTTTGGCAACAGCATGAGAAGATGATATAATCACATCATATCCCCGTAAATCAAACTGTTCTATTGCAAACGGAAATATAGGCAAATACATCCTATGCTTCTTTACCCCTAAAGGCAACTTCTGAATAAATGATGTATGGACTTTATTCCAGTCAATCCCTAATTCGTCACAAACTTGTTTTTTAGCAACTAAGGTGTAAATATCTGCGTCTGGAAATACATCCGCAATAGCTTTGACTACTTTATCTGAACCGCCAACGGTCACTAACCATTCTTGAATGATGGCAATCTTCATCTTATTTCAATTTTAAACAATAACTTACTGATTTAAAACCTGTACATACGTATCTACAATAGAAGATATCATCTTTTCCATCGTAAAAGTTTTAAGATAAAGTTCACGAGAATTTATCGAATATCGATTCAACAAATCAGCATTTATCGATAATTTTTTTATTGCATCTACAGCTTCTTGTTCTGTTTTAAACACAAGCCCATTATAATCGTGAAGTACAACTTCATTATTACCAACCACATCTGTAGCGACTATTGGAAGCCCTACTGATGCAGCTTCAATTAGGGCATATGGTAAACCTTCAAAACGAGAAGTGGATAGATACAAATCAGCGTTCTTAAGATAAGACATGGGGTATTCTGTGAATCCAATAAAATTTATATTAACATGCTCTTCTACACTTTTTTGTTTTAATCGCACAAAGTCTTCTCCATCTCCCACCCACACAAATTCTATTTCATGATTATTTCTTAATGCTTTTGCTATTCTATATGCCATATCCATATTTTTTGCAAAATCAAAGCGAGATAATGAAATTATTACAAGTTTATTATCATATCTATTAAATTTAAGTCCTTCATCAGCAATAGCATTATATATTATAACTGATTTATCTGTAAACAAAAAACGCATCGATTTCCCAAGTTCAAACTCGCCATTTGACACTAAAATAAATTTATTTGTAAGATATCTTAAACTACGTCCTATTATTTTATGTATACAGGATATAAAATATGAAGAATAATTATTCGTAATCCCATGAAAAGTATGAACAACTTTAATCTGCGGCAGAATTATTTTCAAAATTCGGGAATATAAACCTGCACCATTTCCATGAGAATGAAGTATACTAATATTGTTTTCAATAATAAAGCGTCTTAATAAGAATAAGTATTTAATACTGAACTCCCTATATGGAATATTTATACATTTCTTTATTTTAGGATGCTCCTGCCACAAATCGCCATATGGCTTACCCTGAGGGAAAGCTACATAAATATTGAAATCAGAAGGTAACTCGTCAATCAATTGATGAACATGACGCGGACCTCCTCCAAAATCTGCTCTAACTGTTATCAATAATATATTCATTACTCTAAATTCATTTGATTGTTTTTATTATTCTGTTTTTCACTAGCCATAATTCCCAAAACAATTAATACTTGACAATACAATAAATCCGAAGTTATTGCAGACCCAGAAATTAAACTACCTATCAAAAGTCCTAAAAAGTAAGTTGTAGAAATTAAACTCCATGGTCTAAAAACATTTGTACAAAGTTTAAATATCTCTTTCCAAAAAAGAATTGAATAAATGCTAGCAAACACTCCTCCATACCATAAAAATTGTACAAAATAATTCTCTGGCAATAATATAAAAGGATATTTTACTTTTAATGCTATCGACCGTACAATATCTTCATAAAAAGAATAATTGTATCCATATCCAGTCAAAATAAAGAAAGGATTATCTATCAAAGAAGAAAAAAATAATTTCCAAGCGCCAATTCTAAGTTCAATATTTCCTTCATTTCCTGTTGTACTTATAGCCTCTTGAGTATATAATATTTTATTTACTAAAGGAATATATTCACCATAAATACTCACCACACTAATTAAAATAATTAGAATTACAATATACCCTACAAAATATTTCTTTTTTCTTATTGTCTTAATTACTAAACCACATATTACACACATGAAACAAACTAAAGCTTCTCTACTAACAGAAGACATCAAATTTATAACAGTAAACATCAGTGTAGTAAGAAGCATTGATAATTTAATTTTTTTGGAGAAGAACAATACTAAAGCAAATGTAAATATAAGACATGAATAATCTCCAAAGACACCGTGGGCTGATAAACCTGACGAAACAAGAGACATTGATTTCAAATCAAAACATTTATTACTCAAACCTGAATTGAAACCATTGCCACTCCAAATAGAAACCGATTCTGACAGCTGAAACAAAAATAAACATAGACTTAAAAAAGAGCATAAAAAATATGAGTAAAGAATCTTACACAAAATTCTAGGGTTACATTTATATTCAACATAAGCCAAATATCCAAGAGGAATATAAATTATTCCTTTAATAACTTTCAGTAATGACGATATTTCAATAACATAAATAAAAGAATAAATAGTTGAGACTAACACTATTCCCCACATAGCCAAAACTATTCTCTGAAATTTAAGTCTAATAAAAGGAAACAATAAAGGAAAAAATACCAATAAAAATATTTCAACTAAATATAAATTAATTTCCCCCAGTTTTAACTTAGGCATGAAAGGAGTAAATATGGCCAAATAAAGAATTAATTTGCCTATGTCCAAATTAAAGTTGTTCTTCATACTGCTTTTCTATTGCAGAAGCAATAATTGCACTTCCATGTTCCCAACCTTTTTCCGTTTCCGCATAATCTTCCCGCAAATATCTCTCCATTTGTTTTATTATATACGGTTTTTTATACAGAAGCAAAATTGAATCAACAAGCTGTTTTACGCTTCGCGGCTCTATTAGAATTCCAGAATACTCATCAACAACTTCAGAAAGTCCTCCTACATTAGTCGCAATTACAGGTTTGCAATATGCAAAAGCAGTCATAATCACTCCACTTTGTGTAGCATCGACATACGGACAAACGACTATATCTGTATTAAATACATAATCAGCAATTTCCTCATTAGTAAGAAATTTGTGTATAAACTTAAAATTGCTATACTTAAGATAAGGATCTATATCGAAATATAACTCGCCTGATCCAGCTATCGTTAACTCTATATCTTGATAGCCTTGTTTTACTATTTCTTCAAATGCGGAACAAAGATATTCTATACCTTTATATTGAGAAATTATCCCCCAAAATAAAATCTTGAACTTTCCATCTTTTTTCTTATTACACGGTCTATAAACTTTCATAAATTCAAATGTACTCAAATTGGAACAAAATACATCTTGAGGAGATAGTTTATAATTTCTAATAAAAGCTTCATATTGCTTCGTATTAAAAATAACTTTATTACGAATCAGTTTAAAAGCAAGATAACGAAACAATATAAGCCACTTTTTTTTATATCCAGAATGAGGAAAAGGATCATGAACTAATAATACTATTTTATGATAGTAAAACAAAAACAACAATACAGTATAGGGAGCCGTTGTATCAGTTAATATAACACTAGGTGATATTTTTCTCACAACTCTTACCACATCATAAGCTTTCTTTATTGCGTTAAAAAAATTTTTATTAGTCAAAGAATAAATCAAGTAGGTTTTTTGAAGGTTAAAAAATGAAGAGAACTTTGTCATTTCTTCATAATCTATAGCCCTATTGATTCCTCGTCTAATATTCTTTATACCAAATTTATTAGGAATATCCTGTCGACAATCAGTGACATAATACAAATCATAAGTTGTATTTAAACGCTTCACAATACTTAGATTTGGTTCCAATAATGCCATTTCAGAAACAAAAGCCACTTTTTTCATTTCCCTAATGTACTATTCAATGCCTCATGTAAGGCGTTAATATATCCCTTCCCAAATGTAAGATCAGGTTCCATATAATTACCTTCTCCCCATTCATTCCAGGATTTCAAAAAGATTAATTTATTTCTTTTATATTGAACTGTCTTAAGGGCATCTTCAACATGCAATCTAAAAAATTCAGGGGATTCATTTAAAAACATACTGCCTTTCATTCCACTTCGTGGAGTATGATCCCAATTAGGTACAATGCATGGAATCACATCTTCACTCCCATCTATATTTTTATTTATCAAATACGGAATGCACTTTTTATAATCAACAGCAAATTGAGGATAATGATAAAACAAAGATCTTATTTTCTGACGTATATAATATAATATTTTTCCTCTTTTATTTTGAGCATCAAATATGACACTAGCTAAACGCTGAAAAGTCACAGCATTATATCCTTTTTCAATAAACATCTCTTTTTTATTAATGCCACCTACTATATTAGCTACTATATAAATGCCATCCAACCACCCAGCCTCACGAGCCAATTGTTGAAACATATCAATATACTTCAGTGGTAAAGACACTGGATCATAAACAACTAAAAGAGGCATTCCATCTATCTTTATATATCTTTTATCCCTAAAAGCACGATTTAAATAAGAAAAATGCATTTCAATATCCTCCTCTCCCGGATATGTTTGTTCCATTAATAATTTATCTCCTGTGGAATCTTTATCAAATGTTTTAGAATACCAAGAATGATTAGCCCATGCTAAACAAAAAGGAAAATCAGGTTTACCAGATTCAAGAACTTCATCAAATACATCTTGCATAAGTCTCTTTCCATTTCCAAACCAATAATGCCAATAACAAAACCCAAATATTCCAGCTTCTTTTGCAAGTTTTACCTGCTGTTCTCGTACAACTGATAATCTCAAATCATAATAGCCCAAATCAGCAGGAACTCGCGGTTGCCGATGTCCTTTAAATAAAGGCTTAGCTTTACCAACATTTGTCCATTCTGTAAAACCATTTCCCCACCATTCGTCATTTTCTGAAAATGGATGAAATTGAGGTAAATAAAATGCAATAACTTGCGCTTTTCTATTCATATATTAATTTTATCATCATTTTTTCAACTTCGCTGTTGACAGTTAGCAATATTTTTACCTATATTGCAAATTCTTTTCAATCTAGCAATGTCATCATTTTAATGACTTTAGCTGGTACTCCCCCTACTACTGCTCCACTTGGAACATCATGAGTTACCACAGCATTAGCTCCGATTATTGCCCCATCTCCAATAGTCACCCCTGAAAGTATACGTGCACTCTCACCAATCCAAACATTATTACCGATCACAACAGGACCTTTTGCATAAAGTGGTCGCAACGATGGAGGAGTATTTAATTCTGACTCTATATTTTTACCATGAGAATTATCAGAAATATAGACATATCTACCTGTTAACACATTATTACCTATTGTAATACTATGACAAGCAGTAATATGACAATACTCCCCAATTCTACAATGACTGCCAATCTGAATAGAAGGAGTGTAATCGTATCCAGCATATTTATCCCATGCCGTAAGCACTATTCCACGAGAAAGAATTGTACCATAATCTATTTTAACATATTGTAGCCCTTTAAGCTGTCGCGCGTGATATATACGACCTTTAATGTCCTTGAAATGCCAATGGATAGCATAATTAAATAATCTACCACATACTTTGCCTGGCAATAAAAAAAAATATTGAAAAATATTACATAATGAAAATACGATCTTCGACAACATACTCATATTTCTTATTTTTCCAATGATTTCCTTAACAGTTTTCACTTAAAATATTTTTACATAAAAAAACGATAAAATAACAGAAAGTTCAAACCATGGCATCAAATTTATTTAATACATTCTAGCACTTATTTACAATGAAATCCAATCTTCACACATTATATCACAAGTTGAAAAAAACGAATTGATTGGATTGAAAAATCTTTTGGGCCCAACAACAATCTTATCCTGATTTGCATTAAGCCATGCTGCCCACCAACTATAAGTACTATTTCCTATAATATTATGCTTAGCACATGACATCAACTGCATATCTCGAAAATTACGTTTCCCTGATACCTCATTCCAATCTACTAATATGTATTCAAATTCAGGAAGATTATCTTTTACCCAGCAAGGATTATCCGTGAATACATAAAAATGAGGGTTATTTATATGCTTTCTCATATAATCAATTGCTTTCATATAATAATCGACTGTACATAATCCTTTTCCCATCAATTCTGATTGCATATAATCATCACCTTTACGTAAGTGAATAGCTACAGAATTTTCCTGCGACATTTTTGCTGCAACCTCAATATTTTTTAATTCATCAAAAGGCAAAAAAGTAAACTGTTTACGTATATCATCCTCACAATGTCTAAAATACTTTTCGCTTTGCCAAAAACCCTTATAAATACAATTTCTAGTAGCACATTTCTCCATGTCAGGTACATATCCATACATAGGTTCGTCAATGTATACTTCATCACCGATAAAATTATGCCATTTCTTCATAAACTCTTGAAATCTTCGCTCCAAGCCATTTCGCGGTAAAGAAGGAAATACCCACTTAAAATGCCCCTCCGGCATTACTTTTATATCTATCGAGGGAAAAGCATCTTGAAGTCTAACCAATTCAAATGCCCATTGAGAACGTGGTTTAAAGTTACTTTGATCAAAACAGACATCTAACCCCTTAGCCATCAGCCCCCGACCAAAAGCATAATGAAACATTTGATTTGCCAATCCAGCATTTACATTTACGGCTATCATACTACTTCAATTTATTATTACACAAATCTAGAGCTGCCCCCATTGCTACATCCATATTATAATACTCCCATTCAGCAAAACGTCCAAGAAGAAATAGACCTTCTGGCTCAGTAACACATTTCACACTATTGACAAATTCACGTGTATCTTTTGCTTGGATTGGATATGTATAAGGAGCATAGTTATGTGCTATATATTTGGGATGATATGGTATACGAGAGAGATTATCAATAATATCATTCTTACTAATCTCATCTGTAAACTCAATGGTAGCCGACATTACTCCATTCGCACGATTTGACTCTGCAAAATTACCTGTACAAATGATACGGTGTGCCTCATGAATATGACTTGGCATATAAATCCAGCTATATGGATTATCTTCAATCTCACAAAGTACAGTTGTGGTACCATGGGCTTCAAGAGCTTCAATACCTTCAATATAAGCCGATAAGTCAACTCCTTTAACTATTAAAGGTATTGACTTCATATTGCCAGTAAAAATAACTCTATCACAAATCTCTCCGTTCACAGACCATCCTTTTTCTATTTTTTCAATAGATTTTACATCTACATTATAATGTATTTCAAGTCCTTCTGAAAGGCGGTTAGCGACAAACTGCGAACCCTCTTTTTTCGGATAAAAAAACGAACTATGTACAAAAGACCTTTCCTCAATATGCTTAAAATTATTATAAATAATATCTTCAAGTGTAGGCATTGGTAATTTACCAACCAACCACGACAGTGGAACGTTTGTCAGTGGACGACGCCAGATCTTTTCATTGTATGGTCGAAAATATTCACGATAAAGTGTCTCACCAAAACGAGCTCGCAAAAATTCTTCAAAATTAGTAGGTTCTACAGGCTTATTAGTAGCCATTAACACAATATCATTAATAAAATTTTTCATCATCTCATCTGAAAGTTGATAAGCATGATTCTCTATTGGATAAGCAATTATGGTATTATCAGCCATTGAAACAACTGAATTTCGATCTGCCATAGTAAACTCGTCTTTTTTGTCAAAATGACTCCAAAACCAATCCAATACATCCTGACGTTTTGTGTTAAAGACATGTCCTCCAGTGCGATGAAACAAATGTCCATGCACTCTATCACATTTTACCATCCCTCCTGGACGCGAATCTGCCTCAAATAGTTGCACATCATGTCCATACTCCTTAAGAACCTGCCCAATACTCAAACCTGATATACCAGCTCCGACAATAATATATTTCATATTCATATTATTTATTATTAATTTCAAAACTCTTCTTGTACACAAAAATTAAAGGAATTACAGTCCCTACAGCTACATATAACGGACACCACCATCCTGTGAATTCACTACATCCTAAATGCCATAAATGACCTTTTACTGAAGGATATTTTGCTAATATATTATAACCCAATTACATACAGCAAAGCAACTAAATTAAAGGCCAACATATACCCAATAAGAATCTGTAGCGATTGGTCTTCACAGCATAAAAAACTTAACACTATAAATCGGTCACTTATTACTAAGTAAAGTGAAAGGTCCATCGTCGTATAATGGCTAGAACACGAACTACAGAAACTATTAAATTTTTCATTATTCTATAGTGTAATTAGCCTTCTCGTTTTCCATCCACTCTTCATATATATACTTATGGTTCATGATATTAATAAAATCAGATGAACTTATATGCCGAAATGGATCTCTATAATTGTGCTTACCATCGTATTCACAGTAAAACTGTCCCAGGTCATTGAGTCCATACTTATTCCACAATGTCAATAAGTCCTCCGAATCTACAATATAGCAATACTCACCTAGAAAATTCCACCAATCTTTGAGACTTAAATCAGAATTATGATATTTCTGAATAAAGCGTTTGGTTATATTTATTTCAGACGCTGGCCACTTAGCAAGAGTTTCACCCGTCAGTACTCGCTTTGTATCGAAATTATCTTTTCTATAACAATGAATATTCCTATCATCATATGGAATATCAAATAAGTTTATAAGATCATCAGTATATCCAAAATAGAGAAAATCTTGCAGCCACATAGGATTAAACATTTGCCCCCAATTACCAGCTTGTGTTATTATACGTCCTTTCAATCCATAAACATTACTAGAAGAAATCGTATTTAATTCAACAAGGCTCTTAAGATATTCAAAAGCAAATTCACGATAGACACGTAAATCTGATCTATTCTTTAATGCAAACTCTGCTCCCAATTCTTTAGCTCTTTTCAATCCAGCCAAGCTTGTGCAAATTTGATAGTTTACATTCCCCAAGCCACACACAGGTATATCTTTATTCAAAACAACTTCGCACCCTAATAATTCCAAAGTCCGTACTATAGATGGGTCTGTATAATCCCAAGTACTAACTATGATAATTGCTCCCGGAAACAATCTTCTATATAATTTAATAGTCTCAAAAGTAAATTCATCACGCATCTCTATCAACCCTTGAAGAACAATAGCAAATTCACCAGAAGTAGTTGTAGTCTTTATATTACTAGGAATAAAATAATCTGCTTTTTTGGGGCGAAGTTTATAACAAAAATAGTTATCTGAATATTTTTCAAAACTACGAGAAAAAATATCTAGCATAACCTTTTCATTTCTACATAAACGAATCATCAATGAAATAGTACATGAAAAAAACTTTCGCAATATACTCTTAATCAACTGCATTTTTATTTCTTTAAACATTTATTTTGAACAATCGCAAGGCCTTCTAATATCAGCGAATCCTTTAGCAATAAAAGTGAAAGTACATATATAAAAGCTCCTACGCACATCATTATAATGCACATCAATAAATTATTCCAATTTAATGACTGAAGCACAAACAAGCCTCCCCCCATTAAAATAACAGCGAATAAATAATGTATTATTGATTTATCGAATAACCTAATAGAAATATACTTTCTTCCCATGATGTACAACCCTGTAGTTGCAACTAGTTCTGCAGCTAAATACCCCATAGCAGCACCATAATGCTTGAATGTAGGAATAGTCAAAAAACACACTAAGAGGTCTGTAATACATGCCATTAAAGTTACTTTCACCATAATATACACTTTCCCTTTAGGATAAAGAGTCTGCATCCCAAATACATTTGAAAGTCCCACTAAAACCAGCAAAACAGATAAAATCTGAGAAACACCTATAGATGGTATAAAACTATTACCACCCAAAATAGGTATAGCATATTGACTAACAAAGAACAGTCCAACAGATATTGGTAAAGAAACTCCAACAGTAAACGAATATACTTTTTGAGAGATTGTAGCAAATTCTTCATCTCTTCCTTCAGCCATCAAATTCGAAAACCGAGGTAGCAAAATTGCAGTTAACGAATCTACTATTCCAAACACTAGTGAAAACAATTTTATACCACCATAATAATAACCAACATATACATCATCAGTCATAAATCCTAAAATTACTGGATTAAGAGTAAGATATATAGTAGATAATAAAACTAATAAAAATGTTATACCTACAGACTTTAAATGCTTGTAAGGATTAATACTACGTCGATCAATATTACATATACACAAATATTTACGTAATCTAATAAAATTGAATACACTATTTCCTACCGATGTAAGAGTAATTGTAATACCATACCATAGAATATCATTTTTTGTCTTTACTAAAGTAAACAATAATATAATCCCAATCATACGGACAATCAAACCACGAACCGTAATATATTTAAAATCTTCAATGCCTTTATAAAACCATTCACATCCAATGGTAGTAAGAAAAATAGAAGAACTTAACAACAAGAAAAGAGGTAAATCTGTTTGTATCTTGGGAACTGTAAAACATAAAATAGCAACGACCAAATAACCAATCAAGGTAGTAATTCCATGTAGAGATAATATCTCAATCGTGGTAACATTAAGTTGCTTTCTATCGTTTCTCACTCTAGCAATTTCTCTTACTGCATATAATGGTATACCTAATCCTACAACTAAACTGATATATGATATTATTGATTGATAAAAGTTCACTTCTCCTATTCCTTCTGCTAACAAAATCCTAGATGAATATGGAAACGTTATTAAAGGAAATAGAATTCCAGAAATAGTATTCAATAGATTGAAAATATAATTAGCTGTTATTGATCTTGACATAAATATTAAAATATTTGCTTTATAAACAAGTTACATAGACCACTATTTCCTTAACCCTTCTTATACATTAATCATAGAAAGCCATACTAACCTTCTTTATCATATAAGTTATCGCCCAAAAAACATTTATTGGCTTTGTGTGTTAAAAATCACTTTTATCAAATATACTTCACAATAGAATACTAAAAACGGATTGTATTCATATATTCGATCTTGAAATCATTTTCTATTATTATATCAATAAAAGAAATTATCAATACAAATTGATTGTATATTTTATAAACGATACATCGACCAGCTATAAAACCATTTAATACTTCCATAATCTATCCAGTAAATAATAATTATAATCTCTTTCACTTCCCCAATCTTGGAAGTCTTTCACCTCAAAAGGCCTAAAAGGAATATTATCCAATAGCATAGCATAGACTATATGCGACATAAAAAGTTGTTCATACAAATATAATCTCTCATAATATTTGCAGAACACAGCAGCATCATCAAAAATATAACCTCCTGCATTAAAGAAACGGCTGATGATTTTTTTTTCTATTATATTTGTTATATAGAACTGATCATCAAGTTCCACATAACTCTTATTTCTTGGATTCACCATTTCCAACTTATCAAGTGGATAAATAGCTATACTATTTGCAATGGTAAAATCTCCACAAAAATAGCCATCAGGATCTTTCACAAAAATTGCTCCTTCTATGTTCTCGCAATTCACAGTCCGATAGACAGTCTCAGCCTGGCTAGTGGTTGGCTCATCAAGAACTACGACCTTAGCATTACTCAGTCCCAACTTTTTAAATTGCAATTTCAGCAATAATGACAAATAGTATTTTTTATCATATTTTTCAAGAATTGTAAAATAGATATTATCAAAACGATTTAAATCTAACCCTTGAATAGATTTTATGCAAAGCGAGATTCCATCAGGAGCAAAGTTAAATATATAAGGCATATAGTTCTCATACTCAATATTGTCAGCTCCTATAGGAATAATCAAACTAATACTCATAAAATTGAATTGAGGACATTTTTTAAGAATGCTACAGTTCTCTCCTCCTTAGCATATTGTATAACACGTAGGAAATTCATCAACTGAAAAGTACTATAATACTTATTATACCAATCATAATTACTATAATATATATCTATCTCTTTATCTATCTTGTCTGAAATTATTCTCATCCGCACAGAATCAAAATCATGCCCATACATAAGCTGCGACCAACCATAATTTGAATCTTGCCTAATCTTTACTAAATCAAGTAATGGAGATTCCAAAAATGAGTCCAGAAAGTCTATCAAATAGTAATTATTTCCATTAAATAGTATATTTGAAAAAGTCAAGTCTCCATGACACTGTCCAACTGGTATGTTTATCTCTTCATCTAGTTCATTGAATACAATTGAAGACTTCTCTAGAATTATCTTAATATCTGTATCCTTACTAATAAAATCATTTTTAGCAACTTTATCACAAACATCATTATATTTATTTATTACAACATTTTTATTAATCGGAGTCATTTTTGAATTTTCAATTTCAGAATCAATAAAAATTTTCAATGCCTTGATAAAATAACTAATCTGGTCAAATCCTGCATCTTCAAAATAATCTACATAATTCTTACTATATATATACTCCATCTTAATATTTAGATATTCATCCATACGTTCAATACCATATATTTTCGGTACACGAATATGCTGATAAGCTATCTTTGAAGCATTACACTGTTTCAAAGCTTGCTTATACAATCGTGGAATATAATTCTTATCACGAGTACTCTTGTTAATAAACAAGCTATCCCCGCCATTAACAATGTCTATCTGACAACCAGAATGCCCTCTTATTTCAATCTCCATAATAGTTTGAATTAACAACTATATAGTTTATACCTGCTGACTGGGCTGCCTGTACACCCACTTCCGAATCTTCAAAAACAAGTGCCTCATTAGGTTGCATAGAAAAATGCCTTAATACTGTCCTATATATCTCAGGGGAGGGTTTTCCTTGTCTCACCTCCTCACCCGCCAAAATAAGATCAAATATATCAGTTACCTCAATGTATTGCAATGCTTTTTCTAAATTTTTACGACATGCAGTAGAAGCTATCGCTGTTTTACCTCCAGCATTGTGAAAAGTTTTCAGTATAGTTAATAAAGAATTATTCACTTTAAAATATCTAAAAAAATCGGGGTAACAATTACCTTTAAACTCACTTATTTTTTGAGTTACAACCGGATCTGTTATGCCAACAGTTGCCATAAACTTTTCAAACCTAAAACCAAAACAATGACGATAGTCTACCTCTTTAAGAGCTAATCCCACCTGATTAAAAGCCTCTTGATAAGCCATAAAATTAGCTCGAAAAGTATCAACTAATGTACCGTCAAAATCTACAATTAACAGTTTTATTTCACTTCCGAGCATTACATATATCGTTTAAGTTCTTCAGGTGTCCCATAAGAATAATAATTTTCCATTAAGCAAAGTTTGACAGTTTCTCCATTCTTCAACAAATAATTATAAAGTAATGACACATAAAATTCCGATTTATTAGGTATTGAATTATCTAATAATTGATGCGCAACTTTTAAAAAACCTTTTCCTGAAGAAAAGAAATACGCTCCACAAAGAGCATGATTAGATATTACCTCTTTCTCTGCTGTACGCCTTACTATATTATTAGCATCAATCTCAGCATAACTATACTTTGGAAGGTCTGATTCAAATGATACCAACAAGCCGCCATTGACCTCATCTACAGGTTTTGCTAATATTTGACGAATATTTTCAAGAAAAGCCTTACTAGAGAATTCCAAATCACAGTCCATAACTATAACAGAATCATTAGGGTCTATTGCAGACTCAGCCATCAAACAAGTTTCAACTGCACCACGAGTGGTATTAAGTACAGAAAAAACTTTAGCATTTGGCAACTTGTTTTTTATATATTCGTTTATATGATATCTATCAATATGTTCCTGACGAACAATAAATGAATACTTCAAATTTATATCGTCCATAATTACGCTCCTAATAGCTCTAACGAACAAAGGTATCCCCTTCAATTCAATCAATGGCTTTGGTGTAGTCCAACCTTCTTTAAGAAAACGTGTTCCCTCACCTGCCATTGGCATGATAATATGTAAACTTCGCATAGTCCTCTATAATATTAAGTGCACATTATTTAACTATCCAACCTTTTCAGCTTAAGATAACTAAAAGTGTACTGATTGATTAGTCATTCCCTAATAATTAATTACAATATTTCCTTCGTTAATACACTTTCTTAAAGCTAAAGATTTCATTAGCTATATTATATCAACATTGAGAAATTGATATCTGTATCTGCTCAATTTTAATCCATTCCTTATCTTAATATGCATTCTTTTCTCCAACAACTACATTTGCTATAGTCTTATAAATGATATATATATCAAGTAGCATTGTCCAATGCTCCATATACCAAATATCAGCTTTAACACGTTCCTCCATCTGTGAGAGTTCTCTCGTTTCACCACGAAAACCATGTGTTTGAGCCCAGCCGGTTACTCCAGGTTTTATAAAGTGCCGCACCATATACTTATCAATCAAACGGGCATAAGTCTCCGTATGAGCCAACATGTGTGGACGTGGTCCCACTATTGACATATCACCCCTAAAAACATTGATAAACTGGGGAAGTTCGTCAATATTAGAACGACGAAGGAAGTTCCCAAACCGAGTTTTACGAGGATCATCAGCCGTAGCCTGTTTACTGTCAGCTTCATCATTCACTTTCATAGAACGGAATTTATAACACACAAAATCCACACCATTCAACCCCGTACGCATTTGCTTAAAGAATACAGGACCGGGAGAAGTCAACTTTATAATACTTCCCACTATGAGATAAACAAAGGGAAAAACTGTAACCAGAAAAAAACCGGAGAAAACAACATCAAACATCCGTTTCAACATACGGTTCTCCATCTTACCCAAAGGTTCATAACGCAGATTCAAGATAGGCATATTGCCAACCATACTGTGCCAGATACGACGCGGAAAACCTTTACATACATTAGGAACACCGTGAAAATAAAGCAAATGGTTTTCACAATAATTCATGATAGAAAAATTGTAACGTCCCTCCTCCATCGATAGAGAACAAAAAACATGCTTGATGCTTGGATGTGCAGACATAAAATCTGAAAAACCGTCAGGATTACCCAAATAGGAACATTGAGAAGAAAGAGCATCATTCGGTTTTATATCAAAATAACCCACGACTTCATATAGGGAAGACGCCAGAGAACTTTCCATCTCCTCATACAACACCTGCATATTATTGCCTC